>CBFHQV010000001.1:0-99181 GCA_965658055.1 Luminiphilus sp.
TAATGGGATGGCTAATTCTGACCGCCACATGGCTGTCAGCGGTTTTTCTGCTGTCGCTGCCCCACGGTCCGTTCCTGATGGTCGTGCTGGTAGTCGGTGTTGCGGCCGCGGATATCAGCGCCTATTTCGTCGGTAGAAAGTGGGGCGCCCACAAATTGGCTCCAGCCGTCAGTCCGGGCAAGACTTGGGAGGGATTATGGGGCGGCGTTCTGGGTGTATTGGTGGTTACCGGCGTTGTCGCTGCGATACTGCCCCTGAGCCTGTCACATTTGGCGCTGCCATCAATTTTTATCTTGGGCTTGGCCTTTGCGGGTGCTTCGGTGCTCGGCGACTTGACCGTCAGCATGGTGAAACGGGTGAGTGGGGTTAAGGATTCAGGGTCGCTGCTGCCGGGGCACGGGGGAGTGCTCGATCGACTCGATAGTCTGTGCGGTGCCTCCCCGGTTTTTGCTCTCGGCTTGATTTTGATGGGATATTAGCCATGCAGCAGCTAGTTGTGCTGGGGGCCACGGGCTCTATCGGATTAAATACCCTTGACGTCGTCGAGCGTCATCCTGAGCGCTATCGGGTTCATGCCCTGGCGGCCAATCAATCAGTCGACAAAATGCTCGAGTTGGTCGCGACCCACAATCCCAGAGTCGTGGTGATGGGGGATGCAGACGCTGCCGAGCAGGTGGCGGCGGGGTTGCCACCTGAAGCCACCACCGAGGTTCGCTGGGGTGATGCCGAGATGGTGGCGATAGCAGAAGATCCCGTTGTAGACGTCGTGATGGCCGCCATTGTCGGGTTTGCCGGCTTGCGACCCACACTCGCCGCTGCTGAGGCAGGTAAGCGACTGTTGCTCGCCAATAAAGAGGCTTTGGTGAGTGCCGGGTCAGTTTTTATGCAGGGAGTGAGAAAAGGTGGTGCAGTGCTTCTGCCCATCGACAGTGAGCACAATGCCATGTTCCAGTGCGTACCCTCGGATCATCAGGCGCGGCCTCAAATGGCGTCGGTGGAGAAAATTGTGCTGACGGCCTCGGGGGGACCCTTTCGAGGTAAAACCCGCGATGAGCTGCTTGACGTTACACCGGAGCAAGCCTGCGCTCACCCCAACTGGTCGATGGGGCCCAAAATTTCAGTTGATTCAGCCACCTTGGTCAATAAAGGGTTGGAGCTGGCGGAGGCCTGCTGGCTGTTTTCTAGCACTCCCGAGAAGATCGAAGTTGTTATTCACCCCCAGAGTATTGTGCATTCCATGATTCGCTATACCGACGGGTCAGTATTGGCCCAGCTAGGCAACCCCGATATGCGGACGCCAATCGCCTATGGCCTGGCCTGGCCCGAGCGGATTTCAGCTGGCGTGCAACCACTTGACCTGGCGGCGGCGGGGCGACTTGATTTTTGGGCACCCGACCTCGACGCATTCCCGTGTTTGCGCTTGGCTCAAGAGGCGATTGCCCTGCCGGGTGGCATGTGCGTCCTCAATGCGGCCAATGAAATTGCTGTCGCCTCCTTTCTCGCTAGGGATATCCGCTTTATCGATATAGATCGTGTCATTGAAGCAGCCCTCGCCGCCGTTCAGATGACTGAACCATCTACCCTTGAGGAGGTCGAAGCTCTGGATGCAAAGGCGCGCGAGTGCGCTGCTGAAGCGGTGGCAAACATGACCTCAAAACCGTCGAAGGAGGACTGACCCCGGTGGAGTTGGTTCAGACAATCGTTATTGCACTCGTGACCCTGGGCATTTTGGTGGCGTTCCACGAATACGGCCATTTTTGGGTAGCTCGACGCTGTGGGGTCAAAGTTCTTCGGTTCTCGATTGGTTTTGGCAAACCGCTTTGGCGGACCGTCGATGCCCAAGGCACCGAGTACACGCTGGCGGCGATTCCTCTGGGCGGCTACGTCAAAATGCTCGACGAACGTGAAGGCGACGTGGCCCAGGCAGAGCTGCCCCGCGCTTTTAATCACCAGTCGGTTTGGAAGCGCATCGCGATTGTCAGTGCCGGCCCCTTGGCCAATTTTTTGCTGGCGATAGTCGTTTTTTGGGGGTTGTTTTTAAGCGGCGAGACGGGCTTGGTTCCTGTGATAGATACGGTTGAATCGGGAACGCCCGCCTATTTTGCCGGGCTGGAGTCCGGGCAGGAAATTGTTTCGATTGATGGCCGCGAGACCCCGACGGTCAATGCCCTCAGCTTTAGCTTGCTGGAGCGGCTCGGGGACTCCGGGGAAATCGATGTCGCGACGCGTTACCCGGCGTCAGACGTGGTTTACAGTTCGGCGGCGCCCATTGAGCGATGGTTGGCGGGGGTAGATAACCCCGATCCACTCAAGGGCTTTGGTATCACGCTGCAAATGCCGGTTGTGTTACCGGTGATCGAAGCGATTACTCCTGAAAGTCCCGCTGAGCGGGCCGGATTTTTGCCGGGCGATCAGATTGTTGCAGCCGATGATCAGGCAATCGCGACCTGGGGAGCATGGGTGGATTATGTGCGAGCCCGGCCAGAAGTCCCGCTGGTGGCGACGGTAGCGCGTGATGGGCTCAACCTAATGATCGCGGTGACCCCAAACAAGGTGGAATCTGCAAATCAGCCGATTGGCTCGGTGGGCATGAGTGTCCGGGTACCCGAATTTCCCAAGGAGCGCATCAGGACCTTTGACCGCGGGCCCGTAGAGGCACTGTTCGCTGCGGTAAAGCGAACGGTCGACCTCACCCTGTTTACCTTTGAGTCGATGATTAAAATGGTCAAAGGGCTTATTTCCACCGATAACCTGTCGGGGCCGATCACCATCGCCCAGATTGCCGCCTCCTCGGCGGAATCCGGGCTGTTATCGTGGTTTAGCTTTCTAGCGCTCCTCAGCGTTTCCCTCGGTGCCTTGAACCTGCTGCCGATTCCCGTGCTCGATGGCGGACATTTGCTTTTTTACGCCATAGAGGCCATCAGTGGCCGTGCGGTGCCGGAGCGGGTGCAGATTTTTGGGTATCAGCTGGGATTTGCGATGGTGCTGAGTTTAATGGCATTTGCCCTGTATAATGACGTCGCTCGCCTGTGAGGGTGGCCTGCCAGATCGTGAGCTTCATGGCGGGTAATGCCTCTTCGGATCAGCTCGCCGCCCGTCTTTTCGGGGGCGCTTCTGCCAATTTAAGTAGCAACTTAAACGGCACTTTGAGCAGCAACGTAAGCAACTATCGACGCAAATTTTGTAGAGAGATGGCGTTTCATGCAGCCAACTGATTTTATCAAGACCTTGCTTGCCAAGACGTTAATGACTTTGGTTTTGCTGGTGAGTGTGGCCTTTCCCGCGGCAGCCCAGGAGGGGCCCTTTACGATTGCGGACATTCGGGTCGAGGGTCTTCAGCGGATCTCGCCCGGCAGCGTATTTGCGGCGTTGCCGGTGGGTGTGGGGGATGTCGCCGACACTTATGCGATACGTGCTGCGGCGAAAAATCTGTTTGCGACGGGTAACTTTGACGACATAGCGATCGGCCGCGATGGCAGTGTCTTGGTGATTACCGTTGCGGAGCGTCCAAGCATCAGTGAAATCACGATTGATGGTAACAAGGCGATTGAGACCGACGCGCTGTTGGATGGCCTCAAGGGTGCCGGTCTCGCCGTGGGCAACGTGTTCCAGCGCTCCACGCTGGAAGGGATGCAGTTGGAATTGCAGCGACAGTATGTGCTTCAAGGGCGTTACGATGCGCGTATTGATGCGGAAGTCATCCCGGAACCCAGAAACCGCGTGTCCATTGCGATTGATGTCAATGAGGGCACGGTGGCCACCATCAAACACATTAACGTGGTGGGCAACTCGGTTTACTCCGACGAGGATCTTCAGGACCTTTTTGAGCTAAAAACCACCGGTTGGCTGTCGTTTTTCACCAGCGACGACAAGTATTCGAAAGAGAAATTGACTTCGGATCTGGAGAAGCTCAGCTCCTACTATCTCGACCGGGGATATCTCGAATTCACGATTGACTCTACCCAGATCGCAGTGTCACCGAGTATGGAAGCGGTCTACATTACAGCCAATGTCACCGAAGGTGAGCGCTTTACCGTAGCGGACGTGGGCCTCTCGGGTGATCTTGTGCTGCCCGAGGAGGATCTCGAGCGCTTCCTTCTCGTGCGCGAAGGGCAGATCTACTCTCAGCAGTTGGTGACGACCACCGAAGAATATCTCACCCGACGGCTTGGTAATGAGGGCTATAACTTCGCCAAGGTCACGGGTATTCCCGAGGTAATGGAGGATGGGAATTCGGTCGAGATCAAATTCTTTATCGATCCCGGTAAGCGCACCTATGTCCGACGGATCGAGTTCAAGGGGAACATGAGCACCGCGGACGACGTGCTGCGTCGCGAGATGCGCCAAATGGAGTCGGCCCCCGCCTCGGCGGCCTCTATCGAGCAAGGCCGTATTCGCCTGCAGCGACTGGGGTTCTTCAAAACCACCGAGGTGGAAACCAAAGAGGTTGCCGGCTATGACGATCTTATCGACGTCGAGTACGCCGTGGAGGAGCAATCCTTTGGCTCCATTGGCGGCAGCGTCGGTTACGCACAGGATGCGGGCCTGATTCTCGGTTTAAACCTGCAGCAAAATAATTTTTTGGGTTCGGGCCGGCGTGTTGGCATCAATCTGAATTCCTCACGGTTTCAGGATGTCATTAGCCTTAACTACACCAACCCGTACTTCACCGAAGACGGCGTCAGTCGGGGTTGGAGTGTGTTTTATCGCAAGACCGACCTGTCCCAGATAAACGTGGCGAGTTATACAACCGATACCGTGGGTGCCAACCTAAACTTTGGCTACCCGATCAGCGAGACACAGCGACTGGGTTTCTCCTTTGGCATCGCGGATACCAAGATCACCGAGGGTCAGTATGCGGTTCAGGAAATCAAGGCGAGTCCGCGGTTGGATCCCCAGATTGAAAATTGGTACGAATCCACGCTACAGGGCGATGGCAGTTACTCGATGCCCGAAGAGCTGCGGCCGATAAGCGAGCTGCCGATTACAGCACTCACATTGCCAGGGCAACCCGGCTTTCTGGATTTGAACGGCAATAACTATCTCAATTACACGCTCACAGGTTCCTGGCTGCAATCGACGCTGAACCGGGGTCAGCTGGCGACCCGGGGTGCGTCGCAGTCGGTGGCGCTTGAGGTCTCTGTACCGTTTTCCGATCTTGAATTTTATAAATTGACGTATCGCGGCGAGATCTACCTGCCCATTTGGCGGGAATTCACCTTCCACTTGCGCGGGGAATTGGGGTACGGCGGCGGTTATGGCGAGACCTCAGAACTGCCGTTTTATGAGCACTTTTTTGCGGGTGGTTTTGGTTCGGTGCGCGGCTTTGAGACTAACACCTTGGGCCCACGAAGCACGCCTCCGCTTCTGTACACCGGCAATCAGCCGATAACCCAGATCGATGAAAATGGTCGGCCGACCCAAATTGGGGGACCCGATGGTCGCCAGTATGGTTATGTGGTGGATCCCAACAGCGGTAAAATTGTGGTTCAGCCCGTGTACAATCGGCCGGATCCTTTCGGCGGCAACGTGCTCGCTGAGGCGAGTGCCGAGATCCTCTTCCCCATGCCGTTTATCAAAGATAGGAGCTCGCTGCGCTCGGCGTTCTTCTTCGATGTTGGCAACGTTTTCAATACCGAATGCCGCAGTAATCAGGTGAATTGTTTTGATGTTGACGCTGGACAGCTGCGGTACTCTGTGGGGGTAGGTGTTACCTGGTTATCCGGATTCGGTCCGCTGACATTCAGCCTCGCGAAACCGCTGAATGCCAGCGAAATTGATGAGCGCGAAGTATTCCAGTTCACGTTAGGTAGAAGTTTTTAAATAGGCAATAACGGAGGTTCCCGTGAAAGTAGTATCCAAGTTGATGGTGGTAATGGCATTTTTAGTGCTGCCCATGGTTGCAGCGGCACAGGGCCGTATCGCTGTCGTCAATCTGGAGGAGGCGATTCTCCAAACGGATTATGCACAACAGCGGCTGTCCGAGTTTGAACAGAATGAAGATTTTTCGGCGGATCGCGAAGAGTTTGAGAGTTTGCGTGCCGAACTCGAGAAGCTTGCCCAGGACTTCCAGCGCGATCAGGCGGCGATGAGCGAGGACCAAAAAGTGTCTGCCCGCCAAAAAGTTGCGAGTAAGAATGCAGATTTGGAGTACGTGGGCAAGAAGCTTCAATCCATGCAACAACAAAACGCTCAACTGGTTTTTCAGGAGCTTGCACCCAAAGCGCGCGAAGTGTTGCGTGACATTATTGCGACCGAGCAAATAGGTTTGTTGCTTCAGCAGCAGACGGTTATCCATGCTGATCTGGGTTACAGCATCACCGCTAAGGTGACTGACAAGCTGAATCAGTTGCCGTCGGAAGGCTAAGGATCCCGACATGGTAACTCTGGGTGACATCGCCAGCGCCTTGGCGTTGGAGCTCAGGGGTAACCCAGAACGCCTGATCGAGGGCATCGCGCCACTCGATCAAGCGTCCTCCAGCCAACTTAGTTTCGTCTCCCAAGCAAAGTATTTATCCTGTCTCGAGCAGTCCAGCGCCGGAGCCGTCATTCTGCATCCCGACTGGACGGAACACTGGAGCGGTGATTGTCTGCTCAGTGATAAGCCCTATCTTACCTATGCGCGTGCCACGAAGCTTTTTGATAACCGTCCGGTCTTGGATGGCGCGATTCATCCCTCGGCCGTTATCCACGACAGTGCTTCGCTGGGGGCTGGTGTCACGGTAGGGCCGCTTGCAGTGGTTGAAGCCAATGCTGTTATTGGTGAGCAGACTTATATTGGTGCAGGCGCCTATGTCGGTGACGGTAGTAAGGTGGGTCGTCACACCCGTCTTTACCCAGGGGTCGTGATTTACCACGGCGTGACCTTGGGGGATCACTGTACCGTTCATGCCAATACAGTCATTGGGGCCGATGGATTTGGATTTGCGCCCGATAATGGAAAATGGGAAAAAATCCTGCAATTGGGAGGCGTTGTTGTTGGCAATTTTGTCGAGATTGGCGCGAGCACTACGATCGATAGGGGAGCGTTGGGAGACACGGTGCTCGCTGATCATGTCATCCTCGATAACCAAATACACATAGCCCATAACGTCCAGATAGGAGAGCGCACCGGGATTGCCGCGTGCACGGGTATTGCCGGCAGCACTGTCATCGGCAGCGACTGCACCTTCGCGGGAATGGTTGGCGTGAGTGATCATCTGATTATCGGTGATAATGTTCACATCAACGGTCAGGGCAGGGTCACCAGATCACTTCCGGAACCCGGCATCTACGCGTCGGGTACACCGATTCAGCCCCACAAAGACTGGAGCAAAAATGCGGTGCGATTTGAACAGCTGGCTCAGATGGCCAAGCGCATTGCACAGCTTGAAAAACAGCTCGCCAGCCTGTTGGCTGTCGACAGCAAGGATTGAGGAAACCGAGAATGATTATGGATATTGAGGCGATTCGCGAGCACCTCCCGCACCGTTATCCGTTCTTGCTCGTCGATCGGGTGGTGGACCTTGAGCTCGGTAAGCGCATTGAGGCCTACAAGAACCTGAGTATCAACGAACCGTTTTTCGATGGCCATTTTCCCGATAATCCGGTATTTCCCGGCGTCTTGCTGGTAGAAGCGATGGCTCAAGCGGCGGGTATCCTCGGCTTCAAATCCATGGGCAAAACTCCTGCGGATGGCTCTATCTATTATCTGGTGGGGGTTGATGACCTGCGCTTCAAGCGTCCATGCGTTCCCGGTGACAGGGTGCACTTGCACGCCGAGATCGTGAGTGAGCGTCGCGGGATTTGGAAGTTTGCGGTGCGGGCTGAAGTCGATGGCCAGCTTTGCGCCTCTGCCACCATCCTCTGCGCGGACCGTTAAGGGGTGATTCACCCGACAGCCATCGTAGATCCCTCTGCTCGGGTCGCCGAGTCTGCCACTATTGGGCCGTATTCCATTATCGGCCCCGGGGTAGTCATCGGTGAGCAAACGGTGATCGAGTCGCACGTTGTGGTGAAGGGCCCGACCACCCTGGGCGCGCGCAATCATATTTATCAATTTTCTTCGATCGGCGAAGCCACTCCCGACCTTAAGTACCGTGATGAGCCCACAGAGCTGCATATTGGCGATGACAACATCATTCGTGAGAACGTGACCATCCATCGCGGCACGGTGCAAGACAAATCCCTTACCCAAATCGGCAGTCACAACTTGCTGATGGCGTATGTTCATATCGGTCACGACAGCGTTGTCGGTGACCACACTATCCTAGTGAATAACACGGCACTCGCCGGGCATGTCATCATCGGCGACTGGGCCATTTTGAGTGGTTACACGCTGGTCCACCAATTTTGCAAGATCGGGGCTCACAGCTTTAGCGGCATGGGTACCAGCATTGGCAAGGATGTGCCGGCATACGTCACCGTTGCCGGTGCGCCGGCGCAGGCGAAAACGATTAATGCAGAGGGCTTGAGACGACGCGGCTTTGACCCTCACGCCATCGCTGAATTACGCCGCGCCTACAAAATCGTTTATCGCCAGGGGCTCACTCTTGACGCTGCCGTACAGCGCCTCGAGGTCATGGCCAAGGAAACCCCCGAAATTCAGCCATTGGTTGATAGCCTGCAAGCCTCTGAGCGCGGCATTGTTCGTTGAGGTGTCTGGGACGGAGCTACATATCGGTATTGCAGCAGGAGAGACCTCAGGCGACATTTTAGGTGGTGCTGTTGCTGGCGAACTTCGCACCCGCTACGGCGATCAACTGACCCTGTCGGGTATAGGCGGCACGCGTCTCGCCGAACAAGGCCTCGCCTCGCTTTATCCGATGGATCGGCTCTCGGTGTTCGGCATTGTAGAACCCCTCAAACGCTTGCCCGAATTGCTGATGATTCGGCGGCATCTCTGTGAGCAACAGCTGGATTTACGTCCCGACTGCTTTCTCGGCATCGATAGCCCCGATTTTAATCTGGGTGTCGAGTCGCGCCTGCGGCAAAAGGGTGTCAGGACGGCCCACCTTGTAAGCCCCTCGGTCTGGGCCTGGCGGGCCGGGAGGATAAAGCATATCGCCCAGTCGGTGGATTTAATGCTTTGCCTTCTGCCCTTTGAGGTGGCCGTTTATCAAGAAGCCGGTGTCGCCGCGACTTGCGTGGGTCATCCGCTCATCGAGGAACTTGCCACTTTGCCGGCTCAAGACACTCTTCGCGAGCGACTCGGAGTCGGTCGAACCGATAAGGTGCTGGCGGTATTGCCCGGAAGTCGCTCGGGTGAAATTGCAGGATTGATGCCGGTTTATGTGCAGACCATGCAGCGATTGCACGCCCGCCACCCCGAGCTGCGGTTTTTGATTCCCGCGGCAAACACCGATCGACAAGGGCAAATCGAAGCTGCTCTTGAGTCCGTGGACTTGCCTGTTACGGTGGTTCTGGGCCGGGGGCGTGAAACGATGGCAGTGGCGGATGCGGTGTTGTTGGCGTCAGGAACCGCCACGCTGGAGGCCATGTTATTGCGCAAGCCCATGGTCATTGCCTATCGCATGCATTGGTTGTCTTGGCAGATACTTTCGCGCCTCGCGATTACCCGATTTGTCGGGTTGCCTAATGTGCTGGCGGGGCGGGCGGTTGTGCCTGAACTGCTTCAGGCGGCGGCAACCCCGGAGGCGCTTGCCGATGCCGTTGAGGCAGCACTGGAGCGCGGCCACGAGGATCAGGTGGTGCACTTCGATGAGCTCGCAGGGATGATTGGTGGCGGATTTGCGCCGCGGGTTGCCGACGCGATCGATGGGTTGGCCGGTTAGTGGTCACGGCGGATTTGTTTGGTGACCCCGGTCATGGCTTGGTAGCGGGTGTAGACGAGGTTGGCCGAGGGCCCCTCGCGGGGGATGTGGTGGCCGCCGCGGTCATATTGTCCGGTCAAACTCCCGAAGGGATCACGGATTCCAAAAAGTTGTCAGCGGTACGCCGAGAGCGCCTTGCCAAAGAAATCAAAGCACTTGCAATCGCGTGGAGTGTGGGTCGTGCCTCGGTACAGGAAATAGATGCGCTGAACATTCTGGAGGCCTCGCTGCTGGCGATGAAGCGTGCGGTTGAGGGCCTCACGGTCCAGCCTTCGCTGGTGTTGGTCGATGGTAATCGATTGCCCCAGTGGGCCTACGAGGCACGACCGATCGTTGGGGGGGATGCGTTGGAGCCCGCGATTGGCGCCGCCTCCATCTTGGCCAAGGTTCAGCGAGACAGTGAGCTCAAAGAGTTGGATGGCCAGTATCCGCAGTATGGCTTTGGCAGGCACAAGGGCTACCCTACCCGGGAGCATCTAGAGGCCTTAAAAGTCCACGGGGTGCTTGACGTACATCGGCGAAGCTTTGGACCGGTAAAACGCTTGCTCAAGGCCGACTGAGTCGGCTAGCGTATCGGTTATGAGTTCTTTTGTTCATCTTCGCGTTCACTCCGAGTTTTCTCTCAGCGACGGCATCGTCAGGATTCCCAAGCTAATTGAGGCTGTCGCGGCGTTGGATATGCCCGCGGTAGCTATCACTGATCTCACCAATTTTTACGGACTGATCAAGGCCTACAAGGCCGCGCAGGCTGCCGGGATTAAGCTGATCGTAGGTGCGGACTTCCTGGTGGAGGATCCCGCTGACAAAGATCGCCCCTTTTCGCTGACCCTGCTGGCCATGAACGATACCGGCTATCGCAATTTGATCTGTCTTATCTCAAAAGCATGGCAGGAAGGACAGTACTTTGGATCAGCGCGTATTCAGCGCGATTGGATCCCAGCGCTCAGTGACGGTGTGCTCGCGCTGTCAGGGGGGCGTCAAGGTGATGTGGGTCAGTTGCTGCTCCATGGCCATGAGGATGCAGCCCGGGCTGCTTTGGCGGACTGGCTCACGCTATTCCCCGACCGATATTATTTGGAGCTGCATCGCACCGGACGCGCGGAGGAGGAAGACTATATCCACGGTGTCGTCGCGCTTGCAGCGGCCTTGGATTGTCCTGTCGTTGCCACCAACGATGTCCGCTTTCTCGATGCACAGGAATATGAGGCTCATGAGGCGAGAGTTTGTATCGGTGATGGCAGAACCCTCGATGATCCCAGACGCCCCCGCTTGTACTCGGAGCAACAGTATCTGCGAACCCCCGCTGAGATGGCGTCGTTGTTCGAGGACATTCCCGAGGCGCTGGCCAACTCGGTCGAGATAGCCCGGCGATGCAGTGTCAGTATTCCCTTGGGCGAGCCTTTTCTCCCTGATTTTCCCGTGCCCGAGGGTATGACCATTGATGCGTTTCTGGCACAGGTATCCCACGAAGGCCTGGATCGCCGATTTGAGCAACTCAAACTCGATGACCAGAACGAACGCCAGCGGTATCGGGAACGATTGGATTTCGAGCTGCAAACGATCGCCGAGATGGGCTTCCCCGGCTACTTTTTGGTGGTGATGGATTTCATTCGTTGGGGTAAACAGCACGGGATTCCCGTTGGCCCGGGACGAGGATCAGGTGCCGGATCGCTGGTGGCGTATGCGCTGGAAATTACGGATCTGGACCCGCTCGAATATGACCTGCTGTTTGAACGCTTTCTGAACCCGCAGCGGGTATCCATGCCCGACTTCGACGTGGACTTCTGTATGGAGCGACGCGACGAGGTCATTGAGTACGTCGCAAACACCTACGGCAAGCAAGCGGTCTCGCAAATCATCACCTTTGGCACCATGGCGGCCAAAGCGGTGGTCAGGGATGTCGCTCGCGTACAGGACAAGCCGTATGGCTTGGCTGACAAAATGTCGAAGCTGATCCCCTTCGAAGTTGGTATGACCCTCGACAAAGCCTTCGAGCAAGAAGAAGCCTTGCGCAAGCTGCTTGAAGAGGATGGCTCAGCCCAGGAAATATGGGATATGGCTCGCCAACTGGAGGGCATCACGCGCAACGTCGGTAAGCACGCCGGTGGCGTAGTTATCGCTCCATCCAAACTCACCGATTTCTCGCCTCTCTACTGCGATGAGGAGGGGGGCGGACTGGTGACCCAGTACGACAAGAATGATGTCGAGGAAGCCGGGCTGGTCAAGTTCGACTTTTTGGGTCTTCGCACTCTGACGATCATTGACTGGGCCGTGGCGATGATCAATGCATCCCGTGCGAAGGGGGAAACCCCCGTGGATATCACCAACATCCCACTGGATGATGCCCGTGTATTCGAGTTGCTTAAACGGGCCGAGACGACCGCCGTCTTTCAGCTTGAATCCCGGGGGATGAAAGATCTTATTAAGCGGCTTCAGCCCGATTGTTTTGAGGATATCATCGCCCTCGTTGCCCTGTTTCGACCGGGCCCACTGCAATCGGGGATGGTTGACAACTTCATCAATCGAAAACACGGCAGGGAGGCGCTCGCCTACCCCGATCCGCAGTACCAGCATGCTTCACTCAAACCTATTTTGCAGCCCACTTACGGCATCATCCTGTACCAGGAGCAGGTGATGCAGATAGCACAGGAGCTCGCCGGGTATACCTTGGGCGGAGCGGACCTGCTGCGCCGTGCCATGGGCAAGAAGAAACCCGAGGAAATGGCAAAGCAGCGCTCTGTATTTGAGGACGGGGCGGTTGCCAAGGGCGTCGATGCCGAATTGGCGATGAAAATTTTTGATCTGGTCGAAAAGTTCGCGGGCTATGGTTTTAACAAGTCCCACTCGGCGGCATATGCCCTGGTGTCTTATCAGACGGCATGGCTAAAAACCCATCATCCCGCGCATTTTATGGCGGCGGTAATGAGTTCCGAACTCGATAACACGGATAAGTTGCTCACCTTTCGCGATGAGTGCCGCTTGATGAAGCTGGTGCTCAAACCACCGGCGGTGAATGAGGGGCAGTATGCATTCACCGTAAATGAGGCGGGTGAAATTATCTATGGATTGGGCGCGATCAAAGGTCTTGGAGAGGGGCCGATTGAGAACCTAATCGCCGCACGCAAGGAGGGAGGCGCCTTTAAAGACCTGTTTGATTTGTGCGCCCGAACGGATCCCAAGAAGGTCAATCGTCGCGCTCTGGAGGCGCTTATCAAGAGTGGTGCGCTCGATGAATTCTCGGTAGACCGATGGATTCAACTGGCCGCTCTGGATGATGCGCTGCGGGCGGCTGAGCAGGATGCCGCCAACAGTGCGGCTGGTATGACCGATCTGTTCGGTAGCGTCGCGCCGTCGAGTGATGATGCGGATGTCTATGCCGAGCACCGGCGCGCGCGTCCTTGGACGCTCAAAGAAATATTAAATGGTGAAAAAGAAAGTCTGGGGAGTTTTCTGAGCGGTCACCCGATTCAGGAGTACGAGCAAGAGCTACGCAAGTTTGTGCCCCGGCGCCTTCGAGACCTACAGGCAGACAGCACCACCACCGTGGCTGGGATTATTGTCGATGTCAGAACCATTAAAACTCAGCGCGGCATCATGGCCGTCGTCAAGCTCGATGACAATACGGGACAAATTGAATGCACGGTCTATGCCGAAGCCTACAGTGACCACCGGGATTTACTTGAGAAGGACCGCATCGTGTTGCTGGAGGGTCGACTACAGCCTGATGATTACACGGGGGGGCTGTCGATGCGTGTGAGAGAGATTCGATCCCTCGAGGATGCGCGACAGGGACAGGTCAGCGAAATCCGTCTGCGCGTCGACTACACCGAGCTTGAAAATGGTCTGCAGGCATCACTCAAACAGGTGTTGGCTTCTGATGTGGGTGGAGAGTGCCCGATCACCCTTGATTACACCCAGCCCAAGGCCGCCGCACGTATTCGCTTGGGCGAGCGTTGGCGGGTCAATCCCAGTGATGAGTTGCTTGAAAAATTGCGTAGCACCGTCGGAGGTGAGGCGGTGGAAGTCATTTATGACCGCTAGGTGGGGCGCACTACTGACGGTGATGCTGGCGGGCTGTTCGGCGGCGCCCGAGTGCGTGTTTGAGGGTGAACCTTTGACGGCGAAAAGCGCGGGGTGTCTGGTTTATCAGGAACAGGCTTTGTTGCTTGTTTCTTCGCATCAGGACTTATGGGGCCCTCCCGGCGGCAGCGTCGATGCCGAGGAGTCAGCGCAATGTGCTGCGGTGAGGGAGACCTGGGAGGAGACCGGTGTGGTCGTGACCGCTGGTCGTCTGGCTCGCGTCTTCGATAATGGCTTTCACCTGTTTTGGTGCACGCCGAGTATGACCTCCGAACCGCGTGTGCTGAGGCCGTTTGAAGTCAAGACCAACGGCTATATTCCCACATCCCGTTTTGCCGAGCTCACCTGGCGTTTTCCTGATCAGGCCGCAGAGCTGATAACCTTGATGGATCAACAGCAGGAGATTCAAGCAAATGACCGATGAGGCGATAGAGGCGGCGGTGTTTCGCCGCCTGTTGGCACATCTAGACAGTCGCAAGGATGTGCAGAATATTGAGTTGATGACCCTGGCGGGGTTTTGTCGAAACTGCTTGTCGAAGTGGTATGTCGCCGAAGCCGAGTCGCGCGGAGAAGAGGTAAGCATGGAAGCGGCTAGGGAGCGGGTTTATGGTATGCCTTACGATACGTGGAAAGAGCGGTACCAAACAGAGGCGACTCCCGAGCAGCTGGCTGCTTTTGATAAGGCCTCAGGGAAGACTACGCAATAAGCTCATTGTCTCTTCGATCGACAAGACATCGGCGTATTTGGCGTTCAGGTCGAAGAGATTGGCAAGATGCGCATCAGGGTTACGATCACCGGTAGCCTCTCGCGGTACGACTACGCGGTAATTGTTCTGCAGGCCGTCAACGGCTGTCGCCCTAACGCAGCCGCTCGTAGTGAGGCCAGTCACGACGATCGAGTCCACCGCGTCGGATTTTAAAGTTTCCTCCAGCGTCGTGCCATGAAAGCAGCTGGCGTGACGTTTTTCCAGTTTGATGTCGCTGTCTATGATCGGCAGTCTGGAATCAAATTCTACCCAAGGAGAGTCGGGCACCAATAAATTCAAATCCGGTAATCGATGGCGGAAGGCAGTAGCCTGATCGGCATGCCGATAAATAACCGTGCTCAGCACGACAGGAAGGCCCTGAGTATGAAATGCTTCCATCAGCGTGCAGTTGGCAGCCACTACAGAATCTGCCTCAGACCCCAAGGGGCAGGCGGGATCCGTAAACCCCTTCACGACGTCAACCACGATGAGTGCTGGTCGTTTTCCTAGCCCCAGAGGATGATGCTCAAGTGTTCGCGAAGTCATTGGGTTACCTCATGAAATTGTTTAGCGACGCCGCTATTGCGCCGATGGTAGAGGACGCGCCATGATAACAGCGCAATACAGTACGCCTACAGAATTTGTTTGGTTTACGCTCCCAATTCATCTAGGACTAGAACAGGAGTGCCCATGGATATTCGACTAACGACGATCTTGGTGTTGCTGACAGTGTTTGCCTTGAACGCTGTCAGTGACGACAGCACGGGTCGGAAGGTGTTTTTAAACGGGTCGATATACAGCATGGACGACACTGGCAGCCAGTTTGCTGCAATGGTGGTGGAGGGAGGCAGAATTGTATACCTCGGCGATGACAGTACCGCCATGGGCTGGGCCCAAGACACGTCGGAGGTGACATCGTTGGATGGCAGAGCCGTATTGCCGGGTTTTATCGATACCCATATTCACATCATGGATACTTTGCCCCTGATGGAGGGGGCGATGCTGTCGCCGTCTCAAAGCGCCGATGAGGTTCTCGAATCTCTGAAGGCGCACGTGCTAGCTCATCCCGAACAAAACCCTGTTCTCGGGGCAGGTTTTTTGGCGAGAGCTTTTGGTATCGATGGCCCGACGGCAGCGCAGCTTGATGAAGTCGTTATGGATAAGCCCGCGCTAATCATCGATGAGGGCGGTCATACCGCGTGGGCCAATTCCAAGGCAATGGCACTGGCGGGCATCACCAAATCAACACCTGATCCGGTTCCCGGCGCTCATTTTTTTCAGCGGGATGAAGACGGTGTGCCGACAGGATGGCTGGTGGAAGGCGCTGCAATTGGTCCGGTTGCTACGGCCTTAAACCTCGTATCCAAGGAAGTGTTGGAAAAGAAGGCCCCGCTGTTTTTTGCAAAAATGGCTGCCGTCGGACTTACCGCCGCTTTTGACGCCGGTATGATTGATACTGAGGAAGCGGGTCGAGAGGTCGCTCTGGCGTTGGCGCAGCAGCAGCGTTTACCTGTGCGGGTCGTGGCCTCGCTCTATGTGAATCGCCCTTCGGGGTTAATCAATGCGATCGAGCAGCTAACTGAGCTCAATGAGCGCTACAACCACCCCTTTTTTGAGGTGAGCACTCTAAAGCTGTCCCTAGACGGCACAGTGGAAGCCAAGACAGCGGTAACGCTTGAGCCGTATCTAGTCCCGGAAGGTCACCGTGCGACGCCACTCTTGCCCGCCGATCAAACCATTGGGACAGTCGTCATGGCGGCAGGCCGCGATATCGATCTGCACTTACACGCGATTGGAGATGGCGCTGTGAGAACGGCCCTGAATGCCATTGAGGCAGCACGCGCCGCTCACCCGGATACGGCCAGTCGTTTTACTATTTGTCACATTGAGATTGTGGATTCATTGGACATCCCGCGTTTCGCTGCCTTAAATGTTGTTGGGCAAACCACCCCAACTTGGTTTGAGTATGACTATCTGGCGCTCGAGTATCTTGGCCGCGAGCGATTTCAGCAGCTCTATCCCATTGCCTCGATAAAACGCCATGGGGCGAAAATCACACTGGGAAGTGACTATCCAGTGACATGGATAGGGGAGGACGCACTGAATCCGCTATTTAACATTGAAATGGCGGTCACGCGGCAACAAGCCGGCAACCCGGACTATCCGATTCAAGCGAAAATCAGCGAGAGACTGAGTGTGGACCAAGCCATCAGGGCACACACAATTGACGCCGCTTGGCAGCTAGGAATGGAGGGTGATATTGGAAGCCTCGAACTTAACAAGCTTGCCGATTTCGTTATCCTCGACAACGATCCCTACACTACGCCGATTCATGATCTACATAGTATCCGCGTAGATCGCACCTATTCTGACGGACGACTCGTCTATGAGAGAGAACGATGATTACTGGCGTACATCACATAACGCTTCTTGTGCGTGACCTTGAGAAAGCGGTATCACAGTGGCGACAACAATTGGGGATTGAGGTGGTGCTATACGATGAGCTTCCGGGCAGGGGGGTTAAGACAGCGCGTTTTAAGACGGGGGATGTCTGGCTTGTCTTGGTTCAGCCCGTGGCTGACGGAGAGCCAAGGCGAGTGCTTGAAGAACGGGGTGAGGGCCTATTTTTATTGTCTCTGGGTGTTGAAAGCCTTCAGGTAGCGACGGAGCGGGTTGTCGCCGCTGGCGGTGCGATGACTGCGGATCAGCCCCGGCCAGGACTAGAGAACTGGCTTGTAAACGATGTCAGTCCTGACGCGCTCTCCGGGGCGCTGGTGCAGCTCTGCGAAGAGCAGTGAGCGTGGCAGTGACCATGAAGAGCCGTGACCACAAAAATTAACCAGACGAAAATCTGTCACCGGCGGAGCCGGTATTGTCTGATGCTGATATAACGTGATGTGATAGCACAAAAGGGTGAGGGTTAAATAGCCCACCGAGGATGACAACATGACTGATGCAGTAATAATTAAGGAAGTAGCCGCTCGCGATGGCCTGCAGGCGCAACCCAAACATCTGACGCTGGAGCAGCGTCAAAAATTGATTGAAGCGCTTGCCAAGACAGGCGTGCCCGAACTGGAGATCGGCAGTTTTGTCTCACCTAAAGCCGTTCCTCAAATGGCGGGCACCGATGTTCTTGCGGCTAATTTGCCTGCCCCAGCGATTTCTTATTCAGCGCTCGTGCCTAATATGAAAGGGTACGAGGCAGCCGTCGGTTGCGGCATGAATACCCTCGCCATTGCGCTGGCGGCAACAGAAGAGATGAATCAAAACAATATCCGAATGAGTCTTGAGCAAACCTTTGCGATGGGCGAAGACTTGATGAGTCGTGCAAGTAGTGAAGGGGTTGCGGTGCATGCCTATCTGGCGGTGGCGTTTGAATGTCCTTACGAGGGACCAGTCTCTCCGGATGTTGTGCTGGCTCAGGCACGCCAGTTGATGGCATGCAACCCCGCGCGTCTGGTTATTGCCGACACCATAGGCGCCGCTAATCCGGGTGCGGTTAGAGATTTAATGAGGCCGTTGGTTGAGGAGTTCGGTACCCATGCGCTGGGATGTCACTTTCATGATACCCGAGCCATGGCAATGGCGAACGTGTATGCAGCTCTCGAAGTGGGTGTGCGGCAATTTGACTCGTCCGCAGGCGGGTTGGGAGGCTGTCCTTTCGCGCCCGGGGCAAAGGGCAACGTAGCTACGGAAGATGTGGTGATGCTGTGTGAGGCGATGGGCTATTCAACCGGCATTGCCATGCCTCAATTGTTAACAGCCGTCCAGCTGCTGAGCGACTTCATTGGCGCACCACAGGGGGGGCGAGCCCACTACTGGCTGTCCAAGAACGCGGCTTAAGGTGGACGTCAGTAAGGCTATTGTCGGCCGACAAAGCATTCGAGCGTTTGATCCAACCCGACCCGTAACTGATGATCTGATCTTAGCCCTGCTCGATATCGCTGCCAGAGCGCCATCAGGATCTAATATTCAGCCATGGCATGTCTATGTTGTCAGGGGCGATCGCAAGAAAAAAATTACGGCCGTTTGTTCAGAGCGCTTTCTTGGAGGTGATGAGGGTGATGCCGAGTATCACTATTATCCCAAAAACTGGCGTCAGCCTTACATAGGACGACGTCGGGAAACAGGTTTTGGCCTTTACGGTTTACTCGGGATCGAAAAGTCGGATACCAAAGCCGTGCAGGATTACCGGGTAACCAACTATCAGTTTTTCGGTGCACCCGTAGCGCTGTTTTTCACCATCGATCGGGATATGGAGCTTGGCAGCTGGCTCGACTACGGTATGTTTTTGCAGTCGCTGATGTTGGCAGCTAGGGAGAAGGGCTTAGAGACCTGTCCTCAGGCAGCGTTCTGTCCTTATTACGATAGTGTTATGCCGCTGCTGGAGGCACCCCAAGAGCAGATGTTGGTGTGCGCTATGTCTTTGGGATATCCCGTCACCGATGCGCTAATAAACACTTTTCGCACCAGTCGCTTATCAGCGGATAGTTTCACGCACTTTGTCGATTGAGTGGTCTTAGCCCACTCTGGCGACCATTTGTTTGGCAATTATCATGCGCTGTATCTCATTGGTTCCCTCACCAATGCAAAGCAACGGCGCGTCCCGATAGAACCGCTCTATTTCATATTCGGGTGAGTAACTATAGCCGCCAAAAATGCGCATAGCATCGAGGCTATTTTGTACCGCCGATTCGGAGGCGAAAAATTTGGCTTGTCCTGCCTCAAGGTCACAGCGTTCTGCCTGATCGTATTTTATCGCGGCCTCCTGCACTAGAAGTGCTGCGGCTGCCGCGCGGGTCGACATCTCGGCAAGCTTTAATTGAATCGCTTGGTGTTCAGCGATCGCTTTGCCAAAAGTTTTGCGCTCCATGGCGTAGGCGAGAGCCATATCGGTGGCGCCCTTCGCCATACCGGCCCCGCGGGCTGCGATATTGATGCGTCCAAGCTCCAGTCCGCCCGCAACCTGCTGAAATCCTTTGCCCTCCTCACCACCAATAAGGTTTTCAGCAGACACGACAAAGTCTTCAAATATTAGTTCGGCGCTATCGATAGCCCGGTACCCAAGTTTTTTCAGTTTTTTGCCGACACTGAAACCTTCGCCTTTCTCGCACAAGAACAGACTCATCCCCTTGTGTCTTGGCTCTGCGAGCGGATCCGTCTTGGTTAGCACCGCCAGACAGTTCCCTCTAATGCCATTTGAAATCCAGGTCTTGGTTCCATTAATCACGTAGTTGTCACCATCGCGGCGAGCCACCGTGCGAATCGATTGAAGGTCTGACCCGGCATCAGGTTCGGTAAGACCGATTCCTCCGCGCAGCTCCCCCGAGGCGAATTTTGGCAGGAAGTGGGCTTTCTGTGCCTCTGTGCCCGCGCGCTGAACACAGCTGGCCATAATAAGGTGGGAATTAAAGATCCCTGAAGGCGCCATCCAGACTTCGCAAATTCGAGACACGATTTTGGCATAGGTACTCGCACTGAGACCCAGCCCTCCATATTCCTCGGCGATCGTGGCGCCAAAGAGCCCCAGCTCTTTCATCTGTTCAACAAGTTCTTCAGGATACTGATCGGCCTGATCAAATTCTCGAGCAATTGGTTTGAGTTCCTGATCAACCCATTTGTCGATGGTAGCCAAGATTTGTTGTTCCAGATCGATATCGGTTGCCATTGATGACTCCAAAAAAAGGACGATGGTGAAAGATGCGAGCCTAGATTTACCCGTTTTGGAATGGTTTCTTAGGGATAAGCATCTGCCTCTCAAAGATGCATACTTCGGTGTTGTGCTGATTTATTCCTGTGGTTAGCACGCTGACGATGCCGGCATTTGGGCGGGACTTGGATTCCCTTTTGTCTAGCACTTTACTGTTGGCGTACAGTGTGTCGCCCGGGAACACCGGGTTGGGAAGCTTGATTTCCTTCCAGCCCAGATTGGCGATTGCTTTGGCACTGACATCGGACACGCTCATGCCTACTATCACCGCTACTGTCAGTGGGCTAGCGATCAAGGGTCTACCAAATTCTGTCGCTGCGGCGTATTCCTCATCAAAATGCAGTGGATGAGTATTCATGGTCAGCAGTGTGAACCAGCTATTGTCCTGTTGTGAAATCGTCCTGCCAGGAAGGTGGTGGTAGACGTCGCCCACCTCAAAATCTTCAAAATAGCGCCCGCCCATGTGGGCATAGCGCTCGGCGATATCGATGTCGGTCATGATGTGCTCCGGGGCTTCGGTGCCACCTCTCACAGGACTGTGCACGCCACTGTTGAGGGAGGGCTGACTGCGCTAATATGTACGGACAATTTGGAGTTTGTTTTAATAGGGGGAAATATGCAACAACCTGAAGAGGTTGGGCATCGCGCGTCCGGACGGCCGCTATACCGCGCAATAGCGGATGAGTTGCTGGCGGGTATTGGTCAGGGCATCTTCCCCGTGGGCACCTTGCTTCCCGGCGAGATGGAGCTCATCCAGCGATACCAAAGCAGCCGGCACACCGTGCGTGAGGCCCTTCGTGTGCTTGAGGATATGGGTATCGTGCAACGTCAACGAGGTCGGGGTACGCTGGTGCTCTCTCCCGAAGCACAACCTGCTTTTGTCCAGATGGTCAAATCCCCAGAGCAGCTCTTTAGCTACCCGACCGACAGCGCCTTCCGAGTTTTGTCGAAAGATACTGTGACGCTAAGTGGTGCTGTGGCCCAAAAATTGAAAGTAAGCAAAGGCAGTCGGTGGACTAGGATCTCGGGTCCTCGAATGTTTGAGTCAGGTATGCCGGTTTGCTGGACAGATGTCTATGTGCTGCCAGAGTACGCCACCATAGCTCGGCAGCTCGGGGGCGTGAATACACGCCCTGTTTACGAGACCATCAGCAAGGCCTTTGGTGAGGAGGTCCAGAAAATCGGCATCGAAATCTACGCGAGCAGTTTTGAGGAAGAGCGGGCGAAGGCTCTCGGTGTTGATGTTGGAACCCCATCTTTGTGTTTATGTCGGCGCTACCATGGCAATAAGGGGCGGATTTTTGAGATCTCCGTATCAGAGCACCCTGCCCAGAACTACAGCTATTCTCTAGAGTTTACCAGCGGCTGGCAGAATGCCGGGCACTGGTCGTGGAACAAGTAAAAGAATTGGAGTAACCAGATGAGTGAGCGAGTGCTGGCTGCCACGCGGAGTTTTATGTTTGCCCCGGCGAATCACCCGAGACGGGTTGAAAAGGTATTTGAGCTTGGTGCAGATGCCATCATTCTTGATTTGGAAGACGCAGTGGCCATCGCTGAGAAGGAGATGACCCGGGGCAAGGTTGTTGAGGCTTTTAAGGCGGCGGACAGACGCGCTCTACACTACGTCAGGGTGAACGGTGCAGATACGCAATACTGCCAGGAGGATATTCAACAGACAGTAGGCGCCTGGTTAGATGGCATTGTCCTGCCAAAAGTTGAATCACCCGACGTGCTTAGACGGGTAGAGCGGTGGCTGGCAGAGGCCGAAGCCGCCGCTGGGATGATAGTCGGCAGTCTCGATCTTCTTCCGATCATCGAGACGGCGGCGGGCGTGGAGAGTGCCGCGGCTATTGCAACAGCCGGAAGCCGGGTCAAGCGTCTTGCTTTTGGCGGTGGTGACTACACGCTGGATCTCGATTATCTCTGGTCCGCTGACGAGGAGGTGCTCCAGTACGCTAGGGCCCGTTTGTCTCATGCATCCCGCCTTGGTGATCTATTACCCCCGGTGGATACGGTGGTCCTGCAGATTAATGATAACGAGCGCTTTATCGCCTCCGCCGAGCGGGGCCGCAAGTACGGTTTTGGTGGCAAGCTTTGCATTCATCCGAGTCAGGTGCCCTTGGCCAACGAGGTGTTCACCCCGTCGGAAGAGGAGATAGCCCATGCGCGGGCCGTCGTGGCGGCCTTTGATGAGGCCGAGAGTCAGGGTTCCGCCTCGATCCAACTCGACGGTTATTTCATTGATTATCCCATTGTTTACAAGAGCCAGCGGATTCTTGCCCTGGCTTCTTTGCTGGAGGCTAAACGATAGGTTAGCTATCCTCGTCTCGTCGCGCTAAAATGTCCGGACATTTTGCTGGAGAGTGTTGAGTTGTGGCGGCAGTAGGGAGTAGGGCAGAGTCAGAAAACCTTGCGGCATACAGAGCCAACAGTCCCGCTGCCTGCTTTGCGCGTGTGGGATTAGGGTTGTCAAAGGCACAGGTACCCGACCGGGTGTGGCATTACCTGAAGTGTTGTGTGGCAGACGCGATTGGTATCGCCTATGCTTCTCATCACTATGATTTTTCTGGGCGAACCCGCCAAGCTATAGACGCATTTGAAGAGACCGGAACCGCCGTCGCGATTGGTTGCGATCGACTGTACCCGGCGCGCGATGCGGCACTGATTAACGGTGTCTTGGTACACGGGCTTGATTACGATGATACCCATCTGCCATCCGTCGTCCACTGCTCCGCCAGCGCTTTGCCAACAGCGCTGGCTTTGGCGCATCGCTCAGAGATCAGTGGCTCCGACCTGCTCATGGCAGTACTGGTGGCTCTGGAGATTGACGGCAGGCTTGGAGCGGCTGCTGGCGGTGTTTTCCAGGAACTGGGCTTTCATCCCACCGGGGTTGTCGGGATCTTTGGCGCGACAGTGGCGGCTGTGCGTCTCTTGGGCGGTTCTGAGCTTGACGCGATTAATGCCCAGGGCGTCGCCCTCAGCATGGCTGGCGGTAGTATGGCCTTTCTCGATGAAGGTGCGTGGACCAAGCGGCTGCACCCGGGTTGGGCGGCTTCTTCCGCACTCACCGCTGCCCGCCTCGCTATCTCTGGTTTTCAGGCGCCCCATGATGCCTACGGTGGTCGATTCGGTTTCTACTCCCTGTTCACCCGTAACGCCGCTCCTGCCGAGACACTGGATTGGCAGCCCAACGTGCAGCCTTGGGCCCTCGATGAGGTAGCGATCAAGCCCTATCCCGTGTGCCATTTCAACCATGCCCCTATCGATGCTGCGCTTGCGCTCCGCGAGCAGCCTGGATTCAATGTCGCCGATATCGATCATGTGGTCATCAAGCTTGATGAGCGGCAGTTTGGCGTGGTTGTTGATCCGATCGAGCGTAAGCGACAGCCCGAGAGTGAGTATGACGCGAAATTTAGTGCTCCCTATGCCGTGGCAACAGCGTTAACGAAAGGTCAATTTGGTCTTCAAGAACTTGATGAACATCACCGATGCGACCCGGCGACGCTTGCGTTGGCCAAGAAAATTACCTGCGAGCATGATGTGAGATCCCGCTATCCCCAAGCGTTTTCAGGTGGGGTTGAAATCACGCTGAACACGGGTGAAACCCTCTGCCATTTCGAAGCGGTCAATCGTGGGGCGGCGGGTCGATTGCTTGAGGAAACACAGGTTCGGCAGAAGTTCATTCAAAACTGCAGCCTTGTTTTATCTGATGAGCGTTCTGAGGCACTCTGGAACACCATCTGGAATCTGGATGCCCAACCCGGTTGTGGTGAATTTTTGAACGCCCTGAGAGGATTGTCGTGACAAATCCTATGTCCCCACAAACGAAGCCTACTGGTGGAGAGTAAGTCATGTTGATGAAGGCCGGCGGTAAAATAATGAATGCCGAGGAGTACAGAGAGAGTCTCAGACAGTACCAGCCAACGGTATTTATAGATGGAGAACGTGTTGAATCGGTAGCGGATGATCCTAGGCTCGCGCCGGGTATCCGGGCGGTGGGTGTTACCTATGATTTTGCCCAACGACCCGAGTATGGAGGCTTGATGCTTGCCGAGCAGTCCACCTCGGGGCACACGGTCAATCGCATGCTACACATCAATCGCCATACCGAGGACCTACTCAGTAAGCTCGAGGCGGTGCGTTTGCTTTGTCGGGAGAGCGGCTGTGCCCAGCGCTATTTGACTCACGATGCTCTAAACGCGATATATCAGTCCACGTGGCGGATGACCGACGCGGATGGAGCGCTGGAGTACCACGACCGCTTTCTCACGTATTTACACGCGGTGCAAAAGGCGGATTTAACCTTGGGTGTTGCTATGACAGATGCCAAGGGAGATCGCAGTCTTCGTCCCCATAAACAGACCAATCCTGATGCCTATGTCCATATAAAGGAACGTCGAAGCGACGGTATCGTCATCCGCGGAACGAAGGCGATCGTGACGGGCGGTCCTTACATGCATGAGCTGCTGGTGATGCCTTGTCGGACGATGACATCCTCCGACGCTGATTTTGCCGTTTGTTGCGCAGTTCCCCTTGATGCCACGGGTTTGACTATCATTTCCAAGGTGGCGGGTCGGCCAGGGGAAGAAGAGGCGAAATTCAGCGCAAAGTACGGCCAAAGTACGGCGGTATGCCAATTCCATGATGTGTTTGTGCCCTGGGAGAGGGTGTTCATGGCTGGAGAATGGGAGCACACCGAGCACTTGGTAACCTCCTATGCCAATCACCATCGACAGAGCTGTATCGGCGCAAGAGCCGGGTTCGGTGATTTGTTGATCGGCGCGGGAGCGCTGATGACCGAGGCGAATGGGCTAGACACAGCGAACGTGCCCCATTTGCGTGAGAGCATGGTGGACCTGATCAAGATCGTCGAAGGTTTTTATGCCTGTGGCGTCGCGTCGTCGGTTTATGGCGTTCAGGATCCGGCGGGTTCTTTCATGCCCGAGCCAGTTTTCTCCAATGTGGGAAAGCTGCTCCTGGCGACCCAAATCTATGACATGCATCGCGCGGCCCATGAAGTCTCGGGCGGCCTGGTAGTGGCGTTACCCGGTCCGGATGAGGACCACAACCCCGAGACGGCGGGGGATCTGGCCGCAGTCTTGGGCGGTAGAGCCGATATTCCCTACGAGCAACGTATGGAGGTTTCAAGATTTATCGGGGATTTGACGGCATCCTCAACAGGGGGCTGGTATTCGATTATCAGTCTCCACGGCGGTGGCTCGCCTCAGGCGATGAAGCGGGAGATCTACCGGCGCTATCCTATCGAGGAGCGACGTGCCTTAGTCGAGAGACTGCTTGATCGAGGCGTCGCCGACCTCGGGGAAAGTGGGTCGCCGTCTCGTCAAAGGCAGCCCGGTCAGTGCTGTGCTACCGGCTGCACGCTACCTGAGGACAAGGCTTGAAGAAAAGCGTTTGGGGCCGCATTAAGTGACTGCTCAGGGTCTTGCCACATTAGGTTACGCCTTACACAGGGACGGCTAGGTGCTCCGCGGGCAGGATCGTAGTCCGCTTCATCAGGCGCTGATGGTCCTGATCGAAGGGGTCACGCCGATGCATGGTGCAGGCGTTGTCCCACAAAATCGCATCCCCGGCCTGCCACTGGTGTGAGTAAACGAATTCGGGTTTGACGCACCACT
Organism: Luminiphilus sp.; assembly: GCA_965658055.1. GTDB lineage: Bacteria > Pseudomonadota > Gammaproteobacteria > Pseudomonadales > Halieaceae > Luminiphilus. The sequence continues at coordinate 25,985 of CBFHQV010000001.1, forward strand.
CAAACAACTCTTCGAGCATTTCGCTGCTTTCTGTGGCATTCCACCCGACGATTTCCGTGGTCATCCCCGGGCAGAGATAAAGAGCGCCCTTCCCGGTGATGGGGTGGCGTCGCACGATGGGGTGCTCGATATCGGGTGACCGCTTCTTCTGGGCGTCATTGGTGGGCACGCTGTAAGCTCGATTAAATGCCTCGTAGGACTGAACGGCCTTGCATCCCTTGAGTCGTGCTCGGGTTGCCTCCGGAAGAGCCTCGTATGCTGCATTCATGTCGGCAAATTCGGTATTGCCCCCCGTTGGCGGGAGAATATCGGCACAAAGGAGTGAGCCCACAGCGGGGCGGGGTAGATATATCTGGTCGTAGTGCCAGCCCACCTCGGTATCCGAGAGGATGCCAATTCTCCGATCGCCATCCTTCATGTTCGATATGTAGAGCACCTCTGGAAAATGCGGCGATAGATACTCGGTTCGCACGTGTATTTCGAGCTCGCCAAACTGACGACTGAAGTCGACGAGCACTTTTTCGTCAATGCTCTGACCGCGAAACAGAAGTATTTTGTGCTTTGCCCACAAGGCTTTTACGGCGTCTAACTGCTCAGGGGTATTGTTCTCGCCAATAGCAAAGCCGCACACCTCGGCACCGAAACTGCTACTCAAGGGCCTGATTTCGAACATCGTTGCAATCTCTCATCCGTCAGTAAGGACAATTGTACGGACATTTGAGGAAATCGCCAACTCGAGGCTGAGGTTCCTCTTTAACGCCGCTGACGAAGCTCTAGGAAGGTAATGCTGGTGACTATGATCAACATGCCTGAAAGTTGGGCATAGGACAGTCTTTCACCCAGAAGATAGAAGGCCATGCTAGCAGTGGCAGGAGGCCCCAGCGTGCTGATGACAGCGCCACGAGCAGCCCCAATGCGCCTGACGCCTTCAGCTACACAGACCAGTGGCAGGATGGTGGCAAACAGCACCAGCCCCAGCATTTGAGCGAGTGCATCGGGGGGCATCGAGAGCCAGCGGGTGGGGCCCTGCAGTTGGTAGTGGAGAAAAAAAGCGACGCCGGCGGTGGTCATGGCAATGGCGGTAAAATTTCCTGAGCCCAGCCGCTGGGTTAGGGATGCGCTCATCATGAAATAGAGTGCGATAGTGACGGAGCAAAACAGTACCCACCCCACACCAATGAGCTGTTGCTGGGTGAGGGACTGATCTGCTGCACCCGTCACCAGTAGGACACCAAAACTGGTTAACGCAACGCTCACCAGGGTAGAAGTGGCGGGTCGCTCTCGCGTCCATAGTGCATGGAAAACGATTACCATCGCTGGGTATGAAAATAACAGCGCTCGCTCCACGTTCGCCTGAATCAGCGATAACGCGTAAAAGTTCGCCAACGCCCCAAAGTAGTAGCAGAGCAATCCGGCAAACATAGCGCCAAGTACATCTGCAAGCGTTATGGAATGCTTCTTGTCGTGCGAGTGGCTTTGGGTATGAGCTCGAGTGAGGCGTCTAGGTTTACCATGAAGGAGCAGCGCCACAATCCAAAAGCCAGGGACAGCGAGGACTGAACGGATGGCGGCGACATCGTTGTGATTCAGTCCTTGGGCATAAAGGCTTTTCGCAAACAGACCTTTAGAGGCGAGCAACACGGCACCGGTAGCCACGAGCAAGGTGCCGAGGAGACCCCCAGCTGGCAGTTGTTTCATCCTCAGGGTGTCGCGTTCGAGCGATTCAGTTCGGTGAGCACCTCATCCGTTGTCAGCACCCGAGCCCAAAGCCGCTTTAGCATTGTCAGCGTAGCCTCCTGCATTTGATCGCTGTCGGTACCGGTGCCGTCAGCGACGACAACTACCCGGTATTGCAAATCGCAGGCTTCCATAGAGGTCATTGCTACGCAGTTGTTGGTGGACACGCCAACGGAGACCACGGTATCCACATCGAGTGCGCGCAACGTGCTATCCAGTGCGGTACTACGGAAAGCGCCCTGGGTTGTTTTGTTCAGTACGATCTCCCCGGGGACGGGCTGCAAGCCTGCAACGATCTCGTGCTCTGGCTGCCCAGCAATGTTGTTGGTTGCTTTGATGATGGGTGCCATGTGTGGCGGTGCATCACTCGCGTCGGGCGCGTTTGCGCCGTAAGTAATAAAAATCACCTTGCCCCCGGTAGACCTAAAGTAGGCGAGCAGTCGCTGAATGTTGGGCACCAGGACCTGTTCGATACGATCGAACCGGTAACGCGCGCTCTCCGCCTCCCCTCGCTCCTCTAGGAGTTTGCCAAGGCCCATTTGTCGGTTGCCAGTGGCATTTTGCATGTCGATGACCAGGAGCGCTGTGCGCGCTGGATCGAGAGCAAAGGTTTGGCTGAAACTGTCCACAAAACCGGGCTGTGTCATTGGCCAAGACTCCTTGTAATGGGGCGCCATCTTACGTCATATTGCAGGCATGCCCAACGCTGGAGACCATGTCATGGATAATTTCGAAAAAGCAGGTTACGGCCAGCGCGAGATCGGTTTTGGCGAAAGACCCGCGCTGATCATGGTGGATTTTCAGTTGGGGTTCACGGATGGCGTGAGTCCCATAGGCAAAAGTCCCTTTATTCAGCGTGCAGTTGACAACACCGCACACTTGCTAGGGGTCTGCAAGGAAAGGGGAATCCCCGCTGCAGCTTGCCGGGTGTCCTGGGGCGGGCCCGACGAAATGACCTACTGGAAAATCGACACGTTGTACGACGGCAGCTTTTATCATGGCCATCGCTGTACCGAATTGGACCCCAGGATTAGCGATGATTATGTCTTTGAGTTTATTAAAACGGCGCCATCCATATTTTACGAAACCCCATTGAAGCCCTGGTTGGTCACCCACTGTGTAGACACCACCATTATTACCGGCTGCACAACCTCTGGTTGTGTTCGCGCCTCCATAGTCGACAGCTTTTCAGCGGGGTATCGCACCATCGTTCCAGAAGATTGCTGCGGCGATCAGGATATGGAGGCTCACGACAGTAACCTACGGGATGTCGGACGACGTTACGCCGATGTCACGACTCTTGAGCAGGTACTGGCTTATCTGGACAAACACTAGGCGTAATTCGGCTTTTTTGAGACGCCAGACCGCACTTCCCGTTACCATCCAGCGCCGTGTAACACTGCTTCACATTACTCCATGACACGCCCAGAGTGCGTTTTAGATAACTGAAGGGAGAACGCTATGCCAACTGCATCCATTAATGGTCACGAGATGTACTACGAGGTGCACGGAGAGGGCCCGCCTGCTGTTTACATTGGAGGTTGGGATACCTTTTGTCACGGTCGCCATCACTATCTCGCTCGGGGCATGACGGATAGCTATCAGACCGTAATCATCGATTATCGGGGGATCGGCGAATCCACCGACGATCTCTCGATGACGCCCTCGACCGAACTTTTTGCGGAAGACATTGCGGCTCTTCTTGATCATCTCAATATGAAGTCCGTCTACTTCGTCGGGCTCGTGGGTATGGGCGCCTGTATAGGGCAATGGGTCGCCTTGAAGCGGCCCGATCTGGTTCGCTGCATGGTCAATATGGGTTGCTGGACCTGGGCCGATCCCATGCTCGCTGATCAGCTTCGCGCCTTCGGCGATATGCACGAGCACGCGGGTTTTGCGGCATTCCAGTCGATGGTCGCCTCGTATTCCTTCAGGCCGGATTACTACAATGCTTATCGCGACAAGCTTCTTGGCAGTGAAGGGGTTTGGGGCAATCTAGAGGGTCGCCTACAGGCGCACCTTCGTTTTATTCAGGCCTGCCTCGGCCACGATATCCGACCGCATCTTGGCGACATTGCCGCCCCCACACTGGTTGTGCATGCGGGTCAGGATGTGATTACCGGCCCGAGAACAACACTGCCGCTCGAACAGGGCTTGCCCAACGGCACTGGCGTGACGATGGATCAAGTGGCTCACGTAGTGGCTGGCAAGGAAGAAAAAATAGCCTTCTGCAACATTCTCTTTGATTTTCTTGGCAAGTACTAACCACGCGATAATGTGAGCAGGCGCCTAGATTGTCCCTTTGGCTTTTAGCTCCTCGAGGTCTTCAATGGACAATTCCTGTGCGAGTACCGTGCCGTTGTCAGCGCCCAGGCCGCTACCGCAGGCTGTGCTCAGCCTGTGGTTGTCCAGCTTGATGGGATTACTAAGCGCCTGATACTCCCCGACTGTACGATGGGTAAGGGTTTGTCGCATGCCGTTGCTAGTTACGAAGGGATTGTCCAAGGCCTCTGACAGGGTGTTGACGGGCGCAACCGGGATATTGGTTTGGAGTATGCCGCACCAATGATCCGTTGACTGCGTCGATAAAATAGCATCGAGCTCGTCGGTAAGGATTGAGCGGTTCGCCGCCCGATCGCTCATCGAGACAAATCGCGGGTCGCTTTTTAATTCGGGGTGTCCGATAAGATCTGCCAGCAACTCCCAAAATTTCTGGGTCATGCACATCAAAAAAATCCAGCCGTCGGCGGTTTTGAAAAGCTGAACCGGTGTGTTGTAAGGATGGGCCGAGCGAGCGACGCGATCGGTCTCGATGCCGTGATTCATATACCAGGTACCAGGGTAGGTCAGCTGGTGCAGGGCGACATCGAACAAGCTCACATCAACATCACGGCCGCCTTGTCGATCTCGGCCTAGGAGTGCTGCCACACAGCCTAAGGCAGCGACCACCCCGGTCATAAAGTCGATCATGGATAGACCAAATCGAGAAGGTGGGGAATCGGGTTCGCCTGTTAAGCCAAGAAATCCGCACTCCGCCTGCATCAGGTAGTCGTAACCCGGCCAGTCTGCCCGATCGTTGTCCCGTCCATAGGCCGAAATGTGGGTGCAAATAATGGTCGGCTTAATGTGTTTGAGGGTGTTGTAATCGAGGCCTAACTTGGCCGGCTGACTGCCTCTCAGGTTATTCCATACCACGTCGGCAGTTTTGACCAGTTTTTCAAATATCTCCCTGCCATCACTGTCCTTGAGATTTAGAGTGACACTCTTTTTGGACAGGTTGAACGCCTGAAAGTAGGCGCTGTCGTCCGAATCCAGGGTTATTGCGCCGGATTGCCGTGAGGGGTCGCCCCCTGTGGCGCTGTTTTCGATTTTGATGACCTCAGCCCCAAGTTCGGCAAGGTACATAGAGCCATAGGGTCCGGCCCCAAATTGTTCAATAGCGAGTACGCGGATTCCCGCTAACGGTTTGTCCATCACAATCTCCGCAGTTGTTCAGCTTGAAGCGCGAAAGTGCCTTGCACACAGTTCGGCTTTGGTGCATCGTTCGGGTGGCAACAGTATCTTGCATCAAATGTCCGGTCAATTGTGTTCACCGCTTCTGCGGGGGCCACAGCGCCCCGTGGTATTGGGTCACGGGTCCGCGGCACAGAGGATGTAGGTGACTATAAAAACCTAGCGTAAGGAGGCTAGTCATGACCTACCGTTTAGGCGTGGACGTCGGTGGCACTTTCACCGACCTGATTTTGGTGAACGAGTCCAGCGGAGATATCCACACAGCAAAAGTCCCCAGTACGCCGTCCGATTCGTCTATCGGCGTGATGAATGGCATCAGCCGGGTTTGTGGTAACGCGGGAATTGATCCCAAGGAAATTACCCAGGTGATGCACGGCACGACGGTAGCCACCAATACGGTACTGACTGGATCCGGCGCCAAAGTGGGGTTGGTAACCACTAAAGGGTATAAGCAGGTCTTACAGATCGCGCGGTCCTATGTGCCGGGCGGGTTGGGCGGCTGGGTGATCTATAACAAGAGTGCTCCACTCGCACCTCTCGCCTGCACGATCGAGGCAGATGAGCGGATGGGCGCCGATGGCAAAGCCGTAAGAGCCTTGGATACCAAAGCCCTGAAAAAAGAGCTCGAGCGGCTCAAGGGCGAAAATATCGAAGCGCTAACTGTTTCACTGATAAATTCTTACGCTAACCCTGCACACGAGAAAGCTGTAGAGCGTGTTGCCAAGCAAGTACTTCCGGGCATCCCTATCTCCCTGTCATCGACGGTGGTCCCGGAGATGCAGGAATACGAGCGCACCATCACCACAGTGGCCAATTCCTTTGTGCGTCCCAAGGTCGCGGAGTACGTCAAAAATCTTGAGAAGAAGCTCAAGAAAAGTAATAAAGGCGTGCAGTTAAATATCCTCCGATCTGATGGGGGCATGGCATCGGCGAAAGTCGCTGAGTCCCTGCCCGTGAATCTGTTGATGAGCGGACCTGCCGGGGGCGTATCGGGTGCTGTCTGGGTCGCCCGCCAAGCCGGATTCAACGATCTTCTGACCTTTGATATGGGTGGCACCTCGACAGACGTGGCCCTTGTTCAGGATGGGAAAGCGCAATTACGTCGCGAAACCACGGTTGGCGACGTCACTGTGCGCGCCTCGTCGGTTGACGTGCGAACCGTTGGCGCAGGGGGTGGCTCGATCGCTCACGTACCTGAATTGACCGGGGCACTTCGGGTTGGACCTGACAGTGCCGGAGCTGAACCCGGACCCGCCGCCTACAACAAAGGGGGCACGCTGCCAACGGTAACTGACGCCAACGTGGTGCTCGGGTATCTCCCTAGTGAGGTCAGACTGGGTGGTGATATGGAAATCCGCAAGGATTTGGCTGAAAAGGCTATCAAGCCCGTCGCCAAGGCCCTGGGTATTTCAGTCAAGCGAGCCGCCGCGGGCATCATCGATATCGTTAACGAGAACATGTACGGCGCCTTGCGCCTGGTTTCGGTGGAGCAAGGCTATGATCCGAGAGACTTTGCGTTGATCGGATTTGGTGGTGCGGGTCCTCTCCATGCCAACGCCCTTGGCAAGCTTATGAATAGCTGGCCAGTAATCATCCCGCCTGGCCCAGGTGTTCTTTGTGCCTACGGTGATGCCACTACCCGGGTGCGCGATGAAGCTTCTCGCACCTTTATCCGCCGTTTTGCCGATACAACCACTAATGAACTCATAAATATTTATGCCAAGTTGGCGGAGCAAGCCCTGAAGACGCTCTATAAACAAGGGGTCCCACCAAAAGAGTGCACTGTGGCTTGCCAGGCAGATATTCGCTATCAGGGGCAGGGGCTCCAGCTGACGGTCGATTTTGACCTAAAGGCACTGAAGAAGGGTGACCTTTCTGTCCTGGGTGATCCCTTTGACGAGATCCACAAGCAGTTGTTCACTTTTGCTCTCGACGCTGACAAGGAGATTGTGAATCTTCGAGCGGTTGCGCAGGGTAGGAGTGCAGAAATTGAAGCTCGGCGACTTCCCAAGTCCGGTTCGAGAGCCCCTGCAGCTGCAGCGATAATAGGCAAGTCCACCGTCTTCATGGAGGGCAAGGACATGCAGGCGACGCTTTACCGGCGTGACAAACTCAAAGCCGGCAACAAAATAGAGGGCCCGGCGATAGTTCTGGAGATGGACTCCACATCGGTGATCCTCTCGGGCCATACCGGCAACGTCGACCAGTTCGGCAACATACTCATCGCACCATCTGCGTGATAGGGGAGATAGAAGATGCCAGCAACGATTGTTGAAACCAATACCAAGAAATTTAAGCGCAAGGACATCGATCCAATTACGCTCGACATAATCGAGAATGCGATGATGAACGCCCGTTACGAGATGGATGCGGTGTTGTTCCGCACAGCTATGTCGCCGGGTATTCGCGAGCAACACGATGAATTCCCGATGATCGCCAACCTCGAAGGCAAGATGGTCGTGGGTCAGTTCGGCAGTTTTATTCACGGCTTTAAGGAAGCCTACGACGGCACCATCGAAGAGGGGGATCTGTTTCTGACTACCGATCCCTATGCCTGTAATGGTGCGATCAGCCACATCAATGACTGGCTCCTGTTAAGGCCTATCTTTAAAGATGGGCGACTCATTGCCTACGCCGCGATGTTTGGTCACATGACCGATGTGGGTGGCAAGGTCCCGGGCAGTTTGCCCACTGACGCGCGCGAGATTTTTGAGGAGGGTATTCGCATACCCCCAACCAAGATCTACAAAAATGATGAGCTGCAAACCGATTTACTGGAGCTCATCCTGCACAACTGCCGGATGCCCAATTGGAACCGCAGCGATTTCAATGCGTTGGTAGCGGCTATTCGGACTGCCGAGAAGCGGGTGATCGAAATGTCCGAGCGTTTTGGTGACGACACCTTTTACTCGGCCCTCGATGAGCTGCTTGAACGCAACAAGCGCGCGATGAGTAAGCTCATTAAAAATACGGTGCCCGAGAAAAAGCAGTACTTTGAAGATTACATCTGTGACGATGGTCTCGGTATGGGCCCTTACAAAATCAAGTGCGCCATGTGGCGTGAGAAAGACAAGGTCATTTTTGACTTTGAAGGCACGGATCCCCAGTCCATCAGTTCGATTAACTTCTATCTCAATGAAGAGATGTTCAAAATGTTCTGTGGGGTTTACATGATCATGGTGTTCGATCCCCAGATCATGTTTAACGACGGTTTCTACGACCTGATGGAGGTGCGTATTCCTCACGGAACGCTCCTTAAGCCCCGAGAACCTGCGGCGCTTTCCTGCCGAACTCACGCGCTTGGGCGTATTTTTGACGTTTTGGGTGGCCTGCTGGGTCAGGGGGACCCTGACTTCCTTGCGGGTGCGGGGTTCTCCGACAGTCCCCACTTCATGTATTCGGGGTATGACAAGAACGGGGAGTGGTATCAGCTCTACTCAATTGGCTTTGGCGGCATTCCCGGCAAACCCTCGGGCGATGGTCCCGATGGCCACTCCCTGTGGCCAAGCTTTACCAATGTGCCCAACGAATTTTTGGAGAGCTATTTCCCACTTCGAATCGAAACCTATGAGACCATCATCGATAGTGGTGGTGCGGGCTACAACCGGGGCGGGAACGGCCTGCGCATGGGCTATTGCTTTCTCGAGCCCGGAACCATATCAATTCATGATGACCGCTGGCTGACCTACCCTTGGGGGGTGAACGGCGGTGAACCGGGTCGACGATCTGAAAAGATCCTGGTGCGGACCGATGGTTCCGAGGAACGCCTACCAAGTAAGTGTGACCGGATTGAGGTTGGATCGGGCGACATTCTGTATTTCAACACCTGGGGCGGGGGCGGCTGTGGTGATCCCCTCAAACGTGAGATTGAGCGCGTCGAGTTTGACGTCAGGGCCGGATTGGTCTCGGTCGAGGGAGCAAAGCGCTACGGCGTTGTGATGAATGATGACCTCACCGTCAATGCCAAGCGCACGCAAACCCTGCGCGCAAAAATGGCCAAAAAGCGCGGGAAGGTACCGATGTTTGACCGCGGTGGAGACATAGCAACCCTGAAAAAGCAGTGCCTTAAGGAGACGGGACTTGAGCCGCCTCGGCAGCCCGAGTTTCAAACCTGGGCACTCAAAGCGCTGGAAGGGGGGGCTGGCAAGGGCGGTAGTGTCAAGGTCAAGCGCAGCGCTTCTGCCAAGAAAAAGCCTGTAGCAAAAAAGGCACCTAGGTCAGGGGCTAAAACGCGCGCCAAGGCGTGATCTGGGGTACACCTGAACAGGGGCTCAACCCGCCGCCAAGGTAGTGGAGGGCCCCTAGAGAGAGACGGGGAGCTAGGTATGAAGTTTGGTGTGTTCCTGCCCAATGGAAGCAACGGTTACATACCCTCTAAAGCCAGTCCGGTCTATGAGCCTACATTTGAGCATAATGTAGCGATTTCTCAGACGGCAGAGCGCTATGGACTCGACTTTGTCCTGTCCATGATGAAGTTTCGTGGCTTTGGTGGCGAGACCGGCTATTGGGACAGCTGTCTTGAATCCTTCACTCTCATGGCTGGCATCGCCGCACAGACTAAATCCATCGGGCTGTATCCATCGATCTCTATTCTCAGTCAGCACCCGGCCGTAGTGGCGAGAATGGTCGCTACCATCGATGACATTAGCGGTGGTCGGTGCGGGTTAAATATTGTCACTGGCTGGAATCGTCCCGAGTACACCCAAATGGGAATGTGGCCGGGGGACGAGCACTACCAAAATCGCTATGAGTATGCGGCAGAGTATGTGCACGTTCTTAAAGAATTGTGGACATCAGGCAGGGCTACTTACGACGGTACTTACTTCAAGCTCGATGATTGCTCTGTGTCGCCTTATCCGGGTCGCGAGCTTCCACTAGTTTGCGCGGGGCAGTCTCCGACTGGGCGACAGTTCGTGGCAGAGCACGCGGACCACCAGTTTGTGCTTACTAGTGAGACCAATTTGGTAACGTCGGTGACCGATATTCGTGCGAGAGCCAAGGATTCGGGTCGAGATGTGGGGATTTACGCGTTGTTTCACATGATCATCGAAGACGATGACCAACAGGCCGCGGCGAGGATAGACGAGATCATCGCAGGCGCGGATCATGGTGCCATAGCCAATATATTGGCCAGTGCCGACCTTGATACAAATCAGGGTGGCACCAGTGATCAGCTTAAAGCCGCACTGAACCAAAGCGTGGAAGAGGGCAATATGGCCTTCATGGGTATACCCGTCATTTACGGCTCGCCCGAGACCGTGGCGAGGCGAATTCAGGAGATAGGGCAAGGTACTGGGGTGGATGGGCTGCTGTTTAGCTGGCCGGACTTTGTCGGCGGTATAGAGCGTTTTGGTGAGGAGGTTATGCCACTGCTGGCATGAGGGGGCATGTGCAGGCGCTTGCCTCAGCCTACGTCGTCATTTTCAACTAAATCCACCACCTCGCTGTACTCCTCGGAAGGCGCTTCCTCGAGATCTTCTAAAGCACTGGCAATGACTCTAGTGACCTCGCGAAACAGGGTCTCATGGCGCCTTGCTCGAGCTTCCAGAGCATCTTGATCTAGCTCGTAGGATTCGATGTCGCTGGCAGAAAAAAGCCCTTTGTTCGCGGCTACTCTTTCCAGCGTATCGAGCCTGTCTCGAGTCACAGATAGTTCTCCAGCCAAAGCCATGACCATAGACAGCAGGCGATCAACGTCGGGATCAGAAAAATAAAAGGGGCGCTTTCCTTTGGCTTTTCGGCGCAATTTGACGTCGCTATCGCCACTCATTTCTGGCATCCGTAGACGAACCAGACTCCGCCGCCGCCGAAATCCCCTCCCTGAAAAGTCATAGTGCGTTGAGCTTCCTGGAACGCACTGGGCACCATGATCTGGATGGGCTCATGATTGGTAAATCCGCCCTGCTTGGCCAGCTCGTCTAGATCCAACAGGTGGCTCTTACGCCAGAAAGGTTCATTGTTATTTTCACTGTCCCAGTCAAAAAGGAACGTGTCGAAGGGCGACATGCCTTCATAGGGAGGTGTCTCCACGTGCAGCATCCAGCCGCCGGGTTTTAGCACGCGATGGCACTCACTAATGATGCTCTTGATTGCTTTGGCAGATGTCTCGTGCAGAAGAATATGGGATACCACTAAATCAAAGGAGTCATCTGCAAAGTCCATTACCTCGGCATTTTGCTGAGAGAAATGAACGTCAAGCCCCTTGGCGGCAGCCCGTGCGTGCGCATAGCGCAGCATGGGAGCGGCCACATCGACCGCATGAACCTCTGCTTCAGGAAAACCACTGGCGTAGGGCAGGGTGCTATGGCCTACCGCACAACCTAAATCGAGAATTTTGCTTGGTTCGAAGTCTGGATGGGCCTGTTTGAGCCACGCCACGGTGCTGTCGCCCATATCCGCGTTATCCGCACCCATTTGGCCCATGGCATAGAGGTAGACAGCTCGGTCATAAATGGCACCCTGCGCCACATCGTCTTTAACGTACTCGGTGTGATAACCGCCGGGCTGACAATGGATGTCCACGGCAGTGTGATAGGGCGGTATGACTAGGGATGGATCCAGTCGAAGGGAGCCACCGGTCGACTTGCCCAGATCTTGAGCTGACTCCACCAGGCCGCCAAGTGCGCGTTCGACGGGTATCTGGGTGGACGACCACATCATCTCCTGGCTAGTTCTCAGAAGTGAACTCCAGGCCTGATAGTGAGGGTCCTTGCGCATGACCTCCCCAACTTCAGCAATATTTTCAGGCTCACGCTGATGGTCAGCAATAAACGCCTTCTTGGCCCTCTTCTCATAAGCGGTTTTAAGGCCCGGGTGGATCGAGGAAACGAGGTACTCCTTGAACGAACGCACAAAGTGTTGTCGCGCGAGCTCGTCGTGATCTGTTTTGGGGAGCGCTTGATGTAACTGTTGTTCGACGAAAGAGGCAGGCATGAGTGTTTCCTCCGGTAGATGACTTGATTGTCACAGCTGTCCTTGAATATACAACACCGATCGGCGTGCGCCAATTGGGGAAGAGAAACGATCTGAGCAGCCGTTTCGGCCGCCCGCAAGTAGACCAAATGTGCTTTAGAGGTGGTAATGTTAGCGCTGTGGCAAAAGGATAAGAGATGATGACAATAACAACAGACTTATCAGGAAAAACCGCGCTTGTTACCGGCGCCAGCTCAGGCATCGGCGCTGGTGTGGCAAAGGCGCTTGCTGCCAATGGAGCCAGAGTGTTCCTCAATTATCCTGATGAGAGTCAGGAGAATCATGTTTCGGAAATTCTGGAGTCGATAAAAGCTGCTGGGGGCGAGGGTGTAGCAGTGCAGGCAGACGTATCCGCCGAGGAGCAGGTGCTGGCCATGTTTGAGCAAGTACAAGCTCAAGGGTGGGGTCTACACATCTTGGTCAATAACGCGGGTGTCGCCCATAGTAGTCCTGTTGAGCTGATGGAGGTTTCGGATTTCGACCGGCTTATGGGTATTCATGTTCGTGGCACGTTTTTATGCACCCGAAGTGCGCTGCCAATTTTTTATGAGCAGAACTGGGGGCGAGTCATTAACACGGCCTCACAGCTAGCCTATATCGGGGCGCCGGGATTCAGTCATTACACAGCGGCGAAAGGGGCGATACTCTCTTTTACCCGGAGCTTGGCGCTTGAGATTGGCGATAAAAGCATCACGGCAAACTGTGTGGCCCCTGGCGCTACGATGACTCCCATATTGGAGGGAGTGCCTGAAGAAATTCTCGAGGCAATCCGCGGCAATATCCCGGCGGGTCGTCTGGCAGAGGTCGAGGATATTGTTGGTTCGTACGTTTTTCTTGCTAGTGAGGCCGCGGCCCACTACCGGGGCCAGTGTTTGAGTCCCAACGGGGGTGATGCATTTCTATAGAACGGACGGCTGTGTGTGAACTGTCGATCATTGCCAAGAGAGCGATCCCGGTGGTGTCTGAAAAGCTTTGCTGGCATGGTCAGATTGTATTTTTTAATGGTTAATTAGGCGGGGGGGTTGCTATGAAAACAGTGTTAGTTACCGGCGCGGGGATTGGTCTCGGGAAAGCAACAGCGATGGCGTTGGGTGAAGCAGGCTACCGGGTAGTTGTGACTGACGTACTGCAAACCGAGGGACAAGAGGTGGCTGAAGCGATCTGTGCAGCCGGTGGCGCCGCAGAATTTCATGTCCTCAATGTGTGTGACACGATGGCCGTTGATGCGTTATGTGCTCAGATTGAAGCGGCTCATGGAGCGATTTATGGCTTGGTGTTAAATGCCGGTATTGCCAAGACGCTACCACTGACGTCACTTACTGATGAGCAGTGGGATGAAACCATCAACGTCAACTTGAAAGGTATGATGCGAGTCTTGCGGGCAGCGGGACCTGGTATGCGAAAGACCAAGCAGGGAGCTGTTGTGTGTTTGTCCTCTATCGTCGGACACCTGCTGGGCTGGCCGGACCACATACCTTACGGCGCCAGTAAAGGTGGGGTCGCGGGTTTTGTCCGATCCGCGGCCCTAGAGCTGGCCTCCGACGGAATCCGCGTCAACGGCATTGCTCCCGGGGTGATCCGATCTGCGCAAACCCTCGACCCTGTTAATAGTTTAGGCGAGGATGGGCTGGCAGCTTTTGCAGAAACAGTTCCACTGGGACGAGTCGGCGATCCCTCAGATATTGCTGATGTGGCGGTCTTCCTGCTGTCCGAAAAGGCTCGCTACCTCACCGGACAAGTGATAGCGGTTGACGGTGGCACGACAATAAGCCTTTAAGTTATTTCCCGACCCATAAAAAAGGCGGGCCAAGCCCGCCTTTTTTGTTTAGCTGCGCTTAGAAGCTGTAGGAAAACTCTACGCCAGCTCGTCGCTGTGTCCCGGGGCTGATGAAGCCACCGCCGAATTCGGGCGCCAAAATCACTTCTGCAATGAACTCCTCGTCGGTAAGGTTGCGAGCGAAGGCTGTGATACTCCAGTTGTCGGCACGCACGCCCAGACGCAGATTGGTCAGACCATATCCATCCACCTGAGTAACATCGTAGCTGGCGGGCGGCCCACCGAACAGGGTGGCAGGCAACACATCGTCCTGAACCGTATGGTACCAGGTATCCCCTTGGTAGGCGTACTCAAGACGACCGAACAACTCGAACTGGCCCACCGGCAATGAGTATTGAATCGCTGCGTTCGCGAGGAAATCCGGGTTGTTGGGTACTTCGTTACCGGCTGTGTAGGGACGCAGCGAGTTCTTATCAATTTCGCCATCGACCATGGAATATCCTGCATCAATTCTCAAGTTGTCGGTGATTGCCCAGGCGCCGCTCAGTTCAAAGCCTTGCAAGGTGACTTCATCGATATTCTCGGCAGTTCTTAACAAACCAAAGGGCCCGACGAAGAATTCAAAGAACTGCATGTCGTCCACTTCGGTATAGAACACGGCACCGTTGAGCTGCAGGCCGCCATTCAGAAGACTCGACCGGAAGCCGAGCTCAAAGGCGCTTGAAGTTTCCTCGCGGATTAGATCCGGCGGCGCTACCAAGGCGGCACCGTTTTGTACCAGGTAGAAGTCGACGATCTGGTTGGCGCCAGAGTTGTTGAAGCCACCCGCCTTGAAGCCGACACCCCAGCTACCGTAGACCGTTGTGTTGTCGGTGGCATCCCACGTCAAGCTGACTTTCGGCTGAAGCTGATCGAAGGTTTCGCTACTACCGGGAATGCTTGAACGGACGGTAAAGTCGTCAAAGTTTACGAAGCCCGGATTGAGCGGTGAGCCACCCACGAGAGGCTGGCCGTTCAAGGTACATTGGCCGCCACAGTAATCGATGTAGGGCGTAAGGGCGCCAGTCGCAGGGGATGGTACGTTGTTGGTGACATCACGTTCTTCTTCGTCGTAGCGGAGTGCTAGTGACAATTCAACAGATTCGGTGATGTCATAGTTAATCGAGCCAAACACCGCCATGACCGTGGTATCAAAGGTATCGTTCACCATGGCATCGGTGAACTGGTTGTAAATTGTCGTTGGAACGTTGCTGGCAGGGTTCGGCCAGTTGCTACCGTCATCCCGTAGCTGTGATACCGCCTGATAACGCTCGATATCCAGATAATAAAAACCGGCTTGCCAACGGAGTCGCTGGTCGGCATTAGAGGTCAACTGCACCTGAAAGCTCATGTCTTCCTGGAAGCGTTCCTGATACTGATAACCGTCACAGGTTGTAGGGCTGTAAGGCGGCAAAACCTGTGCCCCTGGGGCAGAACCAAAGATGAAGGTTGGCGCAGGAAGTGCCGTAACGCCGCCCGGCACTGCAGGCGTGTAGGAGGGCGTCAGAGCATCGAGACTGTTGATACAAGCTTCCGTACCGCCATAGAAACCAAAGGCGCCCGAAGTACCATCCGCAATAAAGGTGTCTTCAGAGTCACTGTAGAAACCCCAGGCGGTTACAGTGCCCCAGTCTCTTTCCCAGTCCGCCTTGACTGAAAATTCCAACACGTCCTGTTCATTCACAGGTCGGACGTTACCCGCAAAGATAAAGTCGTGGGTGTTTACGTCCTGATAAAAGGATTCGGAACCCGGGGTGCCAAAGGGAACGAACGGAGGTAATGCGAAGCCGGCGTTGAATGAGATCGCTGCAGCCTCAGATTTGCCGTAGCGGAGTTTGGTATCGATAGACAAACTGTCCGTGGGATCAAAAACCAAACGGCCCTGCACCGCATAATTTTCCGCGTCGTCGACGACTTTGTCGTTCAAGAATGAGTTTGAATAGAAACCATCGGTACTTCGATAGTCGACGGTGAGACGTCCAGCCACATTGTCACCGAGCGGTCCGGCGATGGTGGCTAGGCCTGTGTAAGTACTGTCTTCAGCAATACTGATACGTACGTCACCTTCGACTTCATCGGAGGGGCGTCGGGTCGACATGATGACGGCACCAGCAGCGGCCGATCGGCCGTAAAGGGCGCCCTGGGGGCCCTTCAGCACCTCGATCTGCTCTAGATCAGCGTACTCTCGGTTGAATGCATAGGTATTAACGTAAAGGATGCCGTCAATAATGAGCGCAAAGTTGGTCTCAGCGTCTCGCGCCCCGTTGATACCGCGGATCGAAACTGACGAATCGCCGGTCTCAACCGTGTTTACAAAGCTCACTCCGGGGGTCTGTGAAATGAAGTCCTCCGCCCGCGAGATGCCCATATCCCTGATCTGACCCGAGGTAAAGGCCGTCACTGTGCTGGGGACGTCCTGCAGGGATTCGCTACGGGCTCGAGCCGTCACCACGACCTCCTCGAGTTGGGCGCTAACCTGCGACGGGGCGAGGGCGGTGCCCCCGATGCCCGCAATCGCTGCGATGATGGCGGGGAGTACTTTTTTCTGCGGGAAAGTCTGGTCTTGCAAAGGGTTTCTGAGTGACATGTGTGTCTCCTGTGTAACCAGTTGTTTCATACCTAAAACGTGCATACCGACTGACGTACGGATTGGATCACCTATCGGCGCTCTACCTCATTTGTCCGTACAATTCTTATAGCCCGCCCAATATCGCTCTGCGTTGGGCCTCGGTCAAGTCCAATTCCGAAAGAATTTGGGCGCTATCGGCCCCCATTTTTGGCGCTTTTGGTCGGATGGCGCCAGGTTCCTGAGTGAATTTGATGGGTATACCCACATGATGGTTACCATCACTATCAATCACTCGCATTTGTCTCTCTATTACGTGCTCTTGTTCCCACGCCTCTTTGAGATCCAACACGGGGCTCCAGCAAATATCGCGACCACTAAACCAGGCCTCCCACTCTGCCAGAGTCCGCGTGGCAAACGAGTCCCTTAAGAAATCGATAGCCTCCCGGTGGCCGGCTCCCGCTGGTCCGCAGACCGGCTCAACAAACTCGGGCCGCCCCAATCCCTCGAATAGCGCCTGAACAAACTTGTGTTCGCCGCCCCCGAGGGCGAGGAACCGATCATCCGCGGTGCGGTAAACATTCAGCATGGCGCCGCCGCCGTGGCTTCGTTCATTGAATCGATCCGGCGCTTCATCGCCGCCAAAAACAGGTCCTAGAATATTGGGCGAGGCGGCGAGCACCGATTCATGCATGCTGATGTCGAGGTAGTCCCCAAGACCCGTGGTTTCCCGTCGAAGTAACGCCATCAGTACACCCGATAACGCCAGGTAGGATGAGAGCATGTCAGACATGGCGACGCCCACGATCGCAGGGCCGCTGTTGCGGTCTTCCGGTGAGCAGCTGAGGCTAAGCACGCCAGCCGCGGCAACGGTCGCCGTATCGTGTGCAGGTCTATCTCGCCAGGGTCCCGTCTGGCCAAAAGCAGAGATCGAGCAATACACGAGTCTGGGATTGAGCTCCCTTACTGTTTCCTGATCGAAGCCCAGTCGCGCCATGACGCCGGGTCGAAAAGCCTCGACCATGACGTCCGCGTTCTTGATCAACTCCCGAAGCGCGGCTTTGCCCTCTTCGGTTTTTAAGTCGAGCGCAATACTCTCTTTGCCCCGCTGAGTGTTTCGCAACATGACGGTCTCTCCGCCCTGCTGCCATGGAAAAGCAGCCGCGGAGCGGGTCGGCTCTGGTGCTCTGGGGTTCTCTACCTTAATCACTCGTGCCCCATGGTCAGCCATCATTTGTGTAGCTGCGGGACCGGGCAGGAACAGAGACAGGTCGATGACCGTTATGCCCTCAAGTTTCACGGCGTATCCTCAGTTGGTAATACCATCCTGATGCAGTTGCTCGAGGGTTTCTGGCGACAGACCTAACAGGTCACCAAGAATTTCCTGATTGTGGGCACCGATTTGGACCCCCGGCCAGTCGGTGCGTCCGGGCGTTTCGCTCAGTTTGGGCGAGATAGCCGGTATTTTTAGCGCCTTGCCGTTAACGTCGACCTCTTCAAACATGCCTCTGGCGATGTAGTGAGGGTCTGTCATCATATCCTCGACGCTGTAGATCGGGCCCACCGGGACCCGTGCCGATTCCAGTTTGGCGATAATATCGGCGGAGCTGTGCTGTTGACACCAGTCAGCGAGGGCCTGGTCGATGCGTTCCTGATGAATGACCCGCCCCGGGTTGTGCTCGAGTTCTGGATCCTCTGCCATGTCCTCACGACCTGCCTCTTTCATGAGCCGCTTAAAGATACTGTCACCATTGCCACCAATCACTACGTGTTTACCGTCGGCGCATAAGTAGGTGTTGGTTGGTACGATGCCCGTAATGGTGGTGCCCGAGGGTTCTCTGACTACCCCGGCGCCGTCGTACTCGGGCACGATGCCCTCGAGCAAATTAAAAATGGCCTCGTACAGCGCGACATCTACTACCTGTCCGTTCCCTGTTTTTTGGCGCTGGATAACCGCAAGCAGCACGCCCATGGCCGCTTGAATGGCGGCGGCTGTATCACCAAGAGAGATGTTTGGACGAATGGGGGGCTTGCCGGGTTCACCGTTGATATAGCGGAAGCCGCCATAGCCCTCTGTCACCGAGGCGTAACCCGGCTTTTCCGAAAAGGGCCCTGTTTGTCCGTAACCCGAGATCCGCGCATAAATGATCCCGGGATTGTGGGGTTTGACGTCTTCGGGTCCAAGCCCCCAGCTCTCCATGGCTCCGGGTCGAAAATTTTCGACGACAACGTCGGCCTTGGTAAGCAGATCAAAGGCAATTTCGCGGCCTTTGTCCGACTTAAGATCGAGGGTTACGCTTTTTTTGTTCCGCGCGAGCGAGTGGTACCAGAGGGACATACCGTCGCGAACTTCACGCCATTGACGAATCGGATCCCCCGTCGGCGGTTCCACCTTGATAACCTCAGCACCGAAATAACCCAGCACGGTGCCCGCAAAGGGACCTGCTAGCAGTTGGCCCATCTCAACAACGCGTAATCCCTCTAGAGGACGATCGGTGTTCATCGCTGCTTCTCCTGTCGGCGGTGTCCGGAATCCAATGGTACGGACATTTGTGTCAGTGATCTACGATGAACTTGCGACTACCGATCAGGCGTCGCTATTTTCTTCCTGCCAGACCTCCATGCCGGGGCATGCGCAAAATAAGTGTCGATCCCCAAAAACATTATCCACCCGCGAGACCGGCGCCCAATATTTATCCTGTCGTAACGAGGGCATGGGATAGGCGGCCTGCTCTCGTGAGTAGCCGTGTGGCCAATGGCTATCCACAATGTCATCCAAGGTATGCGGCGCATTTTTTAGCGGATTGTCGACGGGGTCGCTGTGGCCTATCTCCACGGCGCGAATTTCCTCACGGATGGCGATCATGGCATCACAGAAGCGATCAATTTCTGCGAGGGACTCCGACTCTGTCGGCTCTATCATCAGGGTGCCGGCGACGGGGAACGACATGGTGGGCGCATGGAAGCCATAATCCACAAGCCGCTTGGCAACATCTTCCTCGGAAATTCCCGAGGCTTCTTTAATCGGTCTAATATCAATGATGCACTCGTGGGCCACCAGGCCACCTCGCCCCCGATAGAGAACCGGGTAATGGCCGTTCAATCGGTGCGCAATGTAGTTGGCGGAGAGGATGGCCACTTTGCTTGCCGTGGTGAGCCCGTCGCCCCCCATTAATGCAATGTATACCCAAGAGATCGGCAAAATAGATGCGCTGCCAAAAGGCGCGGCCGATACGACGTCATTGGTTTCACTGAGTCCAGCGACAGGCACGACCGGGTTGGTGGGTAAAAAAGGAATCAAATGTTCGCCAACGCCTATTGGGCCCATGCCCGGGCCACCGCCTCCATGGGGAATGCAGAACGTTTTGTGCAGGTTTAGGTGGGAAACGTCGGCACCAAACTTGCCCGGACTCGCGAGACCAATCAGCGCATTAAGGTTAGCGCCGTCGACGTAAACCTGGCCGCCGTGCTGGTGAATCAGTGCGCAGAGTTCAACCACAGACTCTTCAAATACCCCGTGTGTTGAAGGATAGGTGATCATGATCGCCGCTAACCGGTCGCTGTGGGCTTCCACCTTTGCCTGCAAATCATTCATATCGACGTTGCCGTGCTCGTCGCAGCCAACGATCACCACCTGCATCCCCGCCATCACTGCAGACGCGGGGTTGGTGCCATGGGCCGAGCTCGGGATAAGGCAAATTGTCCGCTGTGGTTCACCCCGGGACTGATGGTATCGACGGATTGCCAGCAGGCCTGCATATTCTCCTTGAGAGCCGGCATTCGGCTGCAGCGACATACCATCGTAGCCCGTGCACTCAACAAGCCAGCGGGAAAGTTCCTCGAGAAGCTTTTGATAACCAAGGGTCTGGTTTGGCGGGGCGAAGGGGTGCATGCGGCCAAACTCCGGCCAAGTGATGGGCACCATTTCTGTCGTTGCATTGAGTTTCATGGTGCAACTGCCCAGCGGAATCATTGCCCGGGTGAGCGAGATATCTTTGTTCTCGAGCCGCTTAAGGTAGCGCAGCATTTCGGTCTCGGCATGAAAATGCTCGAACAGAGGGTGCTGCAGGTAGTCGACCGCACGATGCAGCGCCTCTGGAAAACAAGATCCGTCGATGGTGTCGGGTATGTCAGCGCCCAGCACCGTTGCCAGCGAATGAATATCGGCTTCGGTGGTGGTTTCATCGAGGCTGATGCCGACCGCGTCCTCAGACACCCGCCGTAAATTGAAGCCAGCTTCCAACGCGTCAGAGAGGATACGCGACTGCGCCGCGCCAACGTCAACCGTCAGGGTGTCAAACCAGCTGTCGTTGCGCAGCTTGAGTCCGGCTGTCTGCAGTCCACGCGCCAAATGTGTTGTCAGGCGATGGACACGTTGGCCAATCCCACGCAAACCGTCGGGTCCGTGATACATCGCATACAGCGCGGCCATAATGGCCAGCAGGGCTTGCGCTGTGCAGATGTTAGAGGTCGCTTTCTCCCGACGGATATGCTGTTCCCGGGTTTGCATGGCCATGCGCAAGGCCTGTTTGCCGCGTCGGTCAACCGAGACGCCAATGACTCGCCCCGGCACCGAGCGCTTATAGGCATCACGCGTGGCAAAAAAAGCGGCGTGGGGGCCGCCAAAACCCATGGGCACCCCAAAGCGCTGGCTGTTGCCAACAACGACGTCCGCACCTTGTGAGCCGGGTGCTTTAAGCAGCGTCAGCGCCAGTAAATCCGTGGCGACACACACCAGCGTATCGCGTGCGTGCGCTGCGGTGCAGAGGCCATCCAGCGGCCGTACCTGGCCAAAGGTGCCCGGGTACTGCACCAACATGCCAAAGGCATCATCCGACTCCACGAGGGCCTCTGGCTCCACTGTCTCAACATGAATGTCGAGGGGCTCGGCCCGGGTTTTCAGCAGCGCAATCGTCTGCGGGTGGCAGTCGCTGGCGACCAAAAATCGGTTGGAGCGATTCTTCTTATTAACCCGCTGCATCAAGGTCATGGCCTCCGCAGCGGCCGTGGCTTCGTCGAGTAGCGACGCATTGGCGAGTTCCATGCCTGTGAGATCCATCACCATCTGCTGATAGGTCAGCAATACCTCGAGCCTGCCTTGAGATATCTCGGGTTGATAGGGCGTGTAGGCGGTATACCAGCCGGGGTTTTCAAGGACATTACGTTGAATCACCGCGGGCACGAAGGTGTCGTAGTAGCCGGTACCAATGCAACTGCGCACCACCTGATTTTTTGACGCGTATTCTCGGAGCTTGGCCAGCGCCGCCTGCTCGCTGAGCGCGGGTGGCAGATCGAGGGCGTCCTGCTTGCGTATTTTTTCCGGTACAGCCCGGTCGATCAGAGCGTCCACCGAGTCATAACCCAGCTCCCTCGCCATTTCTTGCTGTTGCTTCGTTGAGGGGCCGATGTGACGGCGATAAAAATCGGCGGGGTGGCGCGCGTCGTCCAATGACATAAGAGTCTCTGATAGCTGGTGTTTGAGGACCCGACCAGCATTGGTATGCCAAAGCCAACCGGCGCAGTCGGGGGTCGCCGAGCAAGTGTAGCAAGGGGTGTGATCCCACCCAAGAGTCGACCCTCCTTAACTCCACAAAATGACGAGAATTTTGGATCACGTCCCGCGGGCTAAGCAGAGGTGTCGTAGGTAACAGCAACGATGAGCCAGGTTTGGCGTCCCGAGGGACTGTCTACTTCTATTTCGCTATCTATAGGTTTTCCCAGGAGGGCCCGCCCGAGGGGGGAATCACAGCTTAACTTTCCCTCACTGATATCGAATTCATCAGGGCCTACCACGTGCCATTCGATACATTGGCCTTCTGAGTCCTCAAGGGAAACATGACCTCCAAAATATACTTTGCTGGTGTCGGTAGGGGGCTCTTTCACAACGATCAGCTCATCGAGTCGTTTGCGTAGAAAGCGCACCCGACTATCTATTTCCCTTAGTCGTTTTTTGCCGTAGATATAGTCGCCGTTTTCAGACCGATCACCATTTGCCGCGGCGGCTTGCACTGTGGCAGTGACGGTAGGCCGCTCGATTTTCCACAGCTGGTGCAGTTCATCGCGCAGGGCCTTTTCGCCCGAGGGGGTAATGTAGGGTGACCCTTTGGCGCGTGGCGGGCGATAGCGACTCATGGCCCTAGTTTATTGCAAGTTGACGGATTTTTGCCGAAGCTTGTCCTATGACGACTTATTTAGCGCTTCGGCGAGGATTAGCGACGTTCCTATTGTTTGGTGTCTCCTTCGGCGTCAGCGCCGAACCGCTTGGGGCGGCAGATTGCGTTGGGCTTGAGGGCAACGCACTTCAGGGCGATGCATTACAAGGGGGATTGCTGTGGGGGCGCGTAGCGCCGGGCTCTGGCGTCACCTGGAATGACCGATCGGTGACTGTGCTCCCGGACGGATCTTTTGTCGTGGGGGTGGGTCGCGATGCCCCGTCGCTGGGGCTGCTGAGTATCGATGGCGAAGCACCCTGTCAGGCGTCCATCGAGATTGGGCCGCGAAATTACCGGATTCAGCGCGTCGAGGGCGTGCCTCAGCAAACCGTCACCCCGCCCGAGGAGGTGCTTGAGCGCATTGCCCGCGAGCGTGAACTGGTGCGACAGGCCAAGTCACAGCGCCT
Source organism: Luminiphilus sp. (assembly GCA_965658055.1). Taxonomy (GTDB): domain Bacteria; phylum Pseudomonadota; class Gammaproteobacteria; order Pseudomonadales; family Halieaceae; genus Luminiphilus. Next base: position 49,208 of record CBFHQV010000001.1, read on the forward strand.
CCAGCGACCCGATCTGCTGGCGGCGGTCCGAGCCGGCCTGCGGTGGCCTGTTACCGGACGCATCAGCGGGGTGTATGGCAGCCAGCGGGTGTACAACGGTACGCCAGGATCTCCTCACTATGGGGTTGATGTGGCGCGTCCCACAGGCCATCCGGTGGTGGCGCCCGGGCCCGGGATCATCACCCTGGCCGAGCCCGACTTGTTCTACTCCGGCGGTACCGTCATCCTCGATCACGGGTTCGGTTTGTCCTCTTCCTTTCTTCATCTGAGCGAAGTTTCGGTCGCGGTGGGGGAAGAGGTCAGCGCCGGCGCGCTGATTGGCAAGGTAGGTGCCACGGGTCGCGCCACCGGCCCGCACCTCGATTGGCGCATGAGCTGGCTCGATCAGCGGATTGATCCCCAGTTATTGGTGCCACCCATGCCCGCGGATCAGTGATAAGCTTCGCCACCGGCTTTTGCCGGTAGCAAGAAGCGTTGTTATGAAGGAGGTTTTCGGTGCTCGACCCTAAGCTACTCGAAATTTTGGTCTGTCCAGTGTCCAAGGCACCCGTCGAATACGACGAGGAAAAACAGGAGTTGGTGTGCCGGGCCAGCGGGCTGGCTTATCCGATCCGAGACGACATTCCGGTGATGTTGGAGAGTGAGGCCCGCGTCCTGACCGCTGATGAGAAACTGGGCTGAGGCTGATCGAAAATGAGCGATACCATTTTTGGGAAAATCACCCGGGGAGAAATCCCCGCGGAGTTTTTGTACGAGGATGACCAGTGCGTGGTGATTAGGGATATTCAGCCCCAGGCACCTACCCACGTGCTGATAATCCCCAGAAAACCCATTCCAAAATTGGTCGATGCCGATGACGCTGATCAGGCTCTTCTTGGCCACCTGATGCTGGTCGCCGGTCGAGTTGCCTCACAGCTCGGTGTCGGTGACGGCTTCCGCTTGGTGGTCAATAATGGCGAAGCCGGTGGTCAGACGGTGTTCCACCTCCACCTACATATCTTGGCGGGTCGCAGGATGGCCGAAGGTGAGTTGTCGCAGGGTATGCAGTGAGTTGTTAAGCCTATTTGATTTCGTCGACGGGATTGAATGGGGAAAGCGAAAGAATCGGTAGAGAGTACACATGAAAACCGCGCAGATTAGAGAAGCGTTCCTTTCCTATTTCGAGGAGCAGGGGCATACCCGAGTGGCCTCGAGCTCCCTCGTTCCCCACGACGATCCCACCCTTTTGTTCACCAACGCGGGGATGAACCAATTTAAGGAGACGTTTCTGGGTCTTGAGGAGCGTGCCTATGCGCGTGCGTGCACGGCTCAAAAATGTGTCCGTGCTGGCGGTAAACACAACGATCTCGAAAATGTGGGTTATACCGCTAGGCACCATACCTTCTTCGAAATGCTGGGCAACTTCAGTTTTGGCGATTACTTCAAACGCGACGCCATTCGCTTCGGCTGGAGTTTCCTGACTGAGGTGCTAGGACTGCCCAAGGAGCGCCTGTGGGTCACGGTGCATATTAGCGACGACGAAGCAGCAGACATCTGGGTCAAGGATATTGGTGTCGACCCCAATCGCTTGTCGCGGCTTGATGAAGATAATTTCTGGCAGATGGGTGATACCGGCCCCTGCGGTCCCTGCTCGGAAATTTTCTACGACCACGGGCCCGATGTGCCAGGCGGTCCGCCCGGCAGTCCTGACGACGATCTCGATCGGTATATTGAGATCTGGAATCTGGTGTTCATGCAATTCAACCGAGATAGCGAGGGCACGCTGCATCCACTGCCCGCTCCATCGGTGGATACCGGCATGGGACTGGAGCGAATAGCCGCCGTGCTCCAGGGAGTGCACTCCAACTACGAGATTGACCTGTTTCAGGCGCTCATTGGCGCGGTGGCCGCGCGGCTCAAGGTATCTGATCTCGAAGAGAAATCCCTTCGGGTAATTGCCGATCACCTGCGTTCCTGTGCCTTCCTCATTGCGGATGGCGTGCTACCGGGTAATGAGGGTCGGGGTTATGTGTTGCGGCGCATCATTCGTCGCGCCATCCGCCATGGCAACAAGCTCGGCGCTACCTCGGCGTTTTTTGCCGAGCTGTTACCGGTGTTAGTGCAGGAGATGGGCGATGCCTACCCCGATCTGCGCACTCAGCAAACGAGTATAGCGGCCGCCCTGCTGACGGAAGAGGAACAGTTCGCGCGAACTCTCGACAACGGTATGGCGATTCTTGATGAGGCGCTTGCCTCGCTTGAGGGCAGCGAACTGCCTGGAGATGTCATCTTTCGGCTTTATGACACCTACGGGTTCCCGGTTGATCTGACCAATGACATTGCCCGGGAGCGCAACTTGACGCTCGATATTGCGGGTTACGAGAGCGCGATGGAAACCCAGCGCAAGCGGTCACAGGAGAGTGGCAGCTTTAAGATCGATTACAGCGACACCCTGTCCGTTGAGGGCGAGACCACCTTTGTGGGCTATGAGACGACACAGCGTAAGGCATCCATCGTCGCGCTGATTCACCAGGGCGAGCTGGTAGACGCTGTGAGCGAAGGGATGGAAGCCATCGCCATTCTAGATGCCACACCTTTCTACGGCGAGAGCGGGGGTCAGGTAGGGGATTGTGGGGTCCTGATCAGTGGCGATGCGCGAATTGACGTCGTTGATACGACGAAGGCCAAGGGGCATCACCTGCACCACATTCGAGTTGCGAAGGGATCACTCTCTGTTGGCGACAGCGTGGACGCCAGCGTAGATGCCAGTATTCGTCAGCGTATCCGGTTGAATCATTCGTCGACTCACTTGATGCATGAAGCGCTTAGGCGCGTCCTTGGGGAGCATGTTGTTCAGAAGGGATCATTGGTGAATTCCGAGCGACTGCGCTTCGACTTCTCCCATGGCCAACCGGTTACGGCGGAGGAGCTCACCGCTATCGCCGATATTGTGAACGATCAGATACGTCTCAATACCTCCGTCAGCACCGAAGAAATGAGCATGGATGCCGCCATAGCCAAGGGCGCGACGGCACTTTTCGGCGAGAAGTATGGTGAGGAGGTTCGCGTTCTCAGTATGGGCGCGGACGGCTTCTCGGTAGAGCTTTGCGGCGGCACCCACGTGGATCGTACCGGGGATATTGGTCTGTTCCTGATTACCGCCGAGTCGGGGGTGGCTGCCGGCGTTCGGCGCATTGAGGCGGTCACGGGCGAGGCGGCCATTAATGAAGTGCGAGGCGTATTTTCTCGTCTGCAGGCTACTGCGGAGGTTCTAAAGTCGACCCCTGATTTGGCGGTCGACAAGGCAACCGCGTTGCGCGGCGAAGTCAGAGACCTTGAAAAAGAAGTCACTCGCTTACGACAAAAACTCGCCTCGGGTGCAGGCGGTGACCTGACCAGTAGCGCGGTCGATGTGTCGGGTCTTAAGGTATTGGCTACGGTCGTTGATGGCGCTGATGCAGGCACCTTGCGAGACACGCTTGACCAATGCAAAAGCAAATTGGGATCCGCGGTCATTTTACTGGCGGCGATCGATGACCAAAAAATCGCACTAGTATCCGGTGTCACGAAAGACCTTACTGATCGAATTAAAGCCGGCGATGTGATGCGTGAAGTCGCAGGAAGGCTTGGAGGCAAAGGGGGTGGTCGACCCGATATGGCACAGGGCGGCGGTAGCGATGTGGCGGGTTTGCCCGAGGTGCTGTCATCCTTCCCCGACTGGGTCGCGGCGCAAATAGCCACATAATTCCACCGGGAAGGTCCTTCTGGCGTAGTGTCGTCTGTGCTATGGTTCGCGCCCGATTTTAGAGGCAGATTAGCACTCCGACTGATCCTCCTATGGCACTGATTGTTCAAAAATACGGCGGCACCTCCGTGGGGACCGTCGAGCGGCTTCAGCACGTAGCTGAACGGGTGGCGCGTTTTCAGCGCGACGGCCATCAGGTCGTCGTGGTCGTATCCGCTATGTCCGGAGAAACCAACCGTCTCATCGCCTTGGCTCGAGAGATTTTGGACCAGCCCACGCCGCGTGAAATGGATGCGCTTGTTGCCACGGGAGAGCAGGTGACGACGGCGCTGCTCAGTATGGCGCTCCACAACATTGGCGTTCCCGCTCGGTCTTATACGGGGTCGCAGGTACGCATTCTTACTGACAGTGCTCACACCAAAGCACGGATCCGCGAAATCGATGACAGTCGAATTCGCGCCGACCTTGCTGAGGGTGGTGTGGTGGTGGTCGCCGGTTTTCAGGGTGTCGATGAGCAGGGAAATATCACCACCCTGGGCCGTGGCGGTTCAGATACCACGGCGGTGGCCATCGCCGCGGCGCTGAAAGCTGATGAGTGTCAGATTTACACCGACGTGGATGGTGTTTACACGACTGATCCCCGGATCGTTGATACCGCGCAGCGACTTGAAAAAATTACCTTTGAAGAAATGTTGGAAATGGCCAGCATGGGCTCCAAGGTGCTACAGATACGCTCGGTTGAATTTGCCGGAAAATACGCGGTGCCGCTGCGGGTGTTGAGTAGTTTTAAGGACGGCCCCGGCACACTAATCACCATGGAGGAGGGCGATATGGAAGCGCCAACCATTGCAGGCATTGCGTTCAATCGCGATGAGGCAAAGCTGACGGTACTCGGAGTGCCCGACACCCCGGGGGTTGCCTATAAGATATTAGGCCCCATTGGGGAGGCCAATATCGAAGTCGATATGATTATTCAGAACACCGGTGAGCGGGGTCATACGGACTTTACCTTCACCGTAGCGCGGGGCGACGTTGTGCGTGCGCGCGAAATTCTCGAGCCTGTGGTGGCCAGCGTGGGTGCCGCTGAGCTACGCGATGACGCCAAAATTGCGAAGGTTTCGGTGGTAGGCGTGGGCATGCGGTCACACTCAGGGGTGGCGGCCAAGATGTTTAAAGCGCTGTCCGAAGTTGGTGTTAATATGCAAATGATAAGCACCTCTGAGATCAAGATTTCGGTGGTTATTGAAGAGAATTACCTGGAGTTAGCGGTAAGAACGTTACACACGGCCTTTGGGCTGGACGCGGAACCCCAAGATTTGGGCGCTGACAACTGAATTGGACTGCTACGCGATGTAATGCGTAGGTAGGCAAACAACATGGATGTGATCGCATGCTGATACTAACCAGACGAGTGGGGGAATCCCTGATCATCGGAGACGATGTCACTATCACGGTGTTGGGGGTAAAAGGCAATCAGGTTCGGATTGGCGTAAATGCGCCTCGGGATGTGGCGGTGCATCGGGAAGAAATTCTGAACAGAATTCAAGCCGACAGCGCTGCTGATGACGATGAGGATAGCGGTAACGTTTGAGCGACCTGCCGGCCGCGGGCCGGTGATCTCCGTGCGGTCTGTGGTAAGATTGCGGGCTCGTGAAAGCACCGAGTAACGCGCGACCGGGGAGCGCCACGGGAAAGGTTGAAAGAAGCGAAGTAGATAGAATTTGGAGAAGTGGCCGAGTGGCTGAAGGCGCTCCCCTGCTAAGGGAGTATACGTTAATAGCGTATCGAGGGTTCGAATCCCTCCTTCTCCGCCATCCAAATGAAAACGCCTCCCTTGTGGAGGCGTTTTCATTTGGACGTTGAATCGGAGGGATGAGAACCGTAGGTTCGACAAACTCTACCTAGGGCAGAGTTTGGACGCGGAGCCGAAAGGCGGAGCGCCCCTTGGGGTGAGTTCGCCGAAGGCAACGGCGAACGAGTCAATCCCTCCTTCTCCGCCATAAACAAAGAGCCCGCTTTGTGCGGGCTTTTTTACGTCACTCGACGGGTCAGTCGTAAGAGAGCGCCGTTGCCTTACCGGAGAACACTCGGTGCACATAGAGCGTGTAGCCGAGGATGGCGGGCAGCGTCACGATGGCACCCCAAAAGATAAACTGAAGCGATTCGGTGGCGGCGGCAGCTTCGTATAAGGTCATGCGCCCGATAACAATATCGGGGTAGATGCTGTACGCCAGGCCGATTGCAGCCATCAGGCAAATGACCATCAGCGCCACAAAAATAAACCAACCGTAGCCCGCATGAAGAATTTCGGGCCGTCCCAGCATCCAATTCATACCGATAACCGCCAGCGCGCAGGTCATGGGAATCGGGAGTAGGCCAATGGCATCGGGTAGCTTGAACCAGCGATCAGCAATGTCAGCGCTCACCAGTGGCGTTGCAATAGATACCAACAGGAGGGAAAACGCCATGACAGGCAGCGCAAGGCGGCACCAGTTTGCGGCTTTGTCAAAAAGTACGTCTTCCGTTTTGATAAGCAGCCACGCGCCGCCGAGCATGACATAGAGCGCAGGAAGCGTTAGTGAGATGAGGACCGAAAAAGCAACGCTTAGGGTATCTCCGGTGAGCCCGGTGATGTAGGCTCCCAGCATCCAGCCTTGTGCCATTGACGCCATGAGCGACCCGAGTGCAAAGAGCTTGTTCCACATGGGCTGTCGGTGGTCGGCTGATTTCACCCGAAAATCGAATGCCGCCCCCCGCAAGATAAGTCCCACCAGCATGATGGTCACGGGAATATAGAGCGCGGTGAGAATGATGCCGTGTGCCTTTGGGAAAGCGATCAGCAACACGCCAACGCCCATCACAATCCACGTCTCATTGGCGTCCCAAAATGGCCCAATTGACGCAATCATGGTGTCTTTCTCGGCATCGTTGCCAAAGGGCAGTAGCATGCCTACACCAAGGTCGAAGCCGTCAAGCACTACATAGAGAAACAGCGACAGGCCCATCGCGAACACAAAAAATAAGGGTAGCGCTTCACTCATGTCGCGGCACCCGCTAGCGGCGTGCCTAGTGGATTGGAGTCCTGCTCAAGCGTCTTGGCGGGTTTGATAGCCATGATACGCAGCGCCTTCATGTAGGCAATCATGAGAGCTATATAGAGACCGACGTATCCAAATAGCGTGCCCGCCAGCGTCGCCGAGGGATGCTGGGCAACCACGTCGGCGGTGGATACCAATCCCTGAACAATCCAGGGTTGACGGCCAATCTCGGTGACATACCACCCGGCGACGCTCGCCACCCAGCCCGAGAAGGTCATCCAAGACACCGCAGAGAGCGCCAAACTCGACAATTTATCCCGTCGGAACAGCTGCCAAGCACCCCACCAAGACACCAAGAGCATCAAGGTGCCAACCCCGGTCATTACGCGGAAAGACCAGAACACCGGGGCCACTGGGGGGTGCGCTTCGAAATCGTTGAGCCCCTTGACTTCGCCCTCGAGCTCGTGGGTCAGAATGAGGCTCGCTGCGTAGGGAATCTTTATTGCCAGGTGTGTCTCACGGGCGTCCTCGTCAGGGAGGCCGATCAGCGTGAAACCGGCGCCTCGCTCGGTTTCCCAAACGGCCTCCATGGCAGCGACCTTGGCTGGCTGGTGCTCCAGAGTATTGAGGCCGTGTAAGTCGCCCGCCAGAATTTGCAGCGGTATTACCACGGCGGCTGTGTAGATGCCCGACTTCAACACCATCTTGGTGGCGGGACCATCGACTCGTTGGCGGATGCGCCAGGCACATACACCGGCAACCAAAAACGCCGCAGTCAGAAGACTGGCGAGCATCATATGGGTAAAACGGTAAGGGAAGGACGGGTTAAAGATAATGCCAGACCAGCTTTCAGCAAAAAACTGTCCGTCCTGAATGGTGTAGCCCGCGGGCGTGTGCATCCACGAGTTAAGCGCCAGTATCCAGAACGCCGAGAGTGATGTGCCGAAAGCGACCAGAAAAGTCGAGATCAGGTGTGTGCGATTGGAAACCCGCTGTTTGCCGAATAGCATAATGCCTAGAAAAGACGCCTCTAGAAAAAACGCAGTGAGGACCTCGTAGCCGAGCAGGGGTCCCGCAATATTACCGGCTCGCTCCATAAAGCCGGGCCAGTTGGTGCCAAACTGGAAGCTCATCGTGATGCCAGAGACAACACCGAGTGCGAAGGTGAGGGCGTACACCTTTACCCAAAAGTTGTAAGCGTGCTCCCAGTAGGCGTTGCCAGAGGTGGTGTAACGCACGCGAAAGAAAAACAGGAACCAGCCCAAGCCGATGGTGATCGTCGGAAACAGAATGTGGAAAGTGATGTTCGCGGCAAATTGAATCCGCGAGAGCACGAATGGGTCAAAATCCATGGGGCACCTCTGAAGTTTGGGCGCAAGGATAAGCAACTTGCTACGTAACAGCGACCCATACCCATGGTTTTTTGTCATAGGGAGTATTCGTTACAGCTATGACACCCGCAGGCAATGACTTTTTGCGATAGTCAGCAAGCGGCTTATGCCTTTTAGGATTACTCGATCAAGCCTTTGGCCGATTTGGCCCTGTTGGCGCAGGACCGCTTGAGCTAGCATACTTCTTATAGTTGGCTCACAAAGGTCTGATAGCAGAGGTTTCCAACGTAGCGATGTCCCCGATCAAACAGTTTTCTCAGGATTCCAGCCCCCCACCACTGTATCGGCACTTTAGTGATGTTTTTCTCGCCGGGTTTAGTATCGACTGGGGTATTGGATCTTTTTTGGTGATCAGTCATATGGCCGTATTGCTACTCACGCCGGTCGCTTATCTCTGCGCGCCCGAGGGGCTATGGCAAGTGATGTTGGTATGGACTCTGGCCCACATGATGGTTGGTGCCCTGTCAACGACGGTCTACTCGCATCGACTTATTTCACATGGCGCGGCCAATGACATTCGACTGCCAACCCACGCTGTGTTTTTATGTCTTCAGTTGTTTGCCGTGCAGGGAAGCGTCAGGCGTTGGTCGGCCCAGCACGTTATTCATCACGCGGTAGATAAAACCGGCCAGGTTCACCTCGACCCCTATTCCGCGACCTGGTTCGACACCGGCTGGCGCAATTTTTTGTGGTCTCACATGCTGACCTATCTATTCAATCATCCCCCATCCAGGGAATTCGACGCCGCGTTCGAAGCCAAATCACATCCCGCGATCGTATGGCAGGATCGCCACTATTTGACGCTGATTATTATTGCCAATTTTGTGCTTCCCATGGCGTTAGGTGTGATGCTCGCCGGGTGGCAGGGCGCACTATGCATGATGATGGCTAGCTGTGCCGGCTTTGTGCTGGCCCAGCACAACACGTGGACTGTGAACAGCGTGACCCATATGTGGGGTTTCAAAGACGGGTTGTGGAGCTCAGCCAAGAACAACTATGTCTGGTTAGGCCCATTGGGCGAGGGCAATCACCACGCAGACCATCACGACCACCCTAGGGACTTTCGCAATGGTTTTGGTTGGACTGGCTGGTTGCTCGACCCGACCCGCTACGCCATTTTATTCCTGAGGGCCCTTGGCTTGGTTGGCGGGCTCAACCACGCTAGTCGCCTGCAAGAAGCCCAGATCATCAGTCATCGAAAAGTCAGGGACAGTGCGGCTACTTCGAGTACCTCGCTGTGGCAGCAGTGGGAGGCGAGACTGTCAGCCCTCAGTGACGAGTGGTTAGCCGCGGCCAAGGCTTGCGACCAGTTCAGGCTTGAACACCGCCGGCTAAAGCAGCAGATTAAACGATTGGGCAGCACACAAGAGGAGATGCTGCGTGATTTGAAGGAGCGTCTCGGTGCCGTGCGTACAGAGCTACGGCAAGCGCGCCAGCAGTTCAAGACCCGCAAGGATGATTTTTTTTCGGCACTGCATGAGCTGAGATTGGCAAATCTGGCCACCGCCTAACGGTCGCGGTTAATAGAGCTTTTATCGAAATTTTGGAGTAAAATCCGCCAAACCCCCGCAAGGGGGTTTTTATTTTGGGCCCTGACGTATGGGCTCTAGAGATGGAGCGCCAGAAGAGAGAACGCCTAAAAAGATCATAAATAGGCACTGCGGAGAAGCGACCTCAATATCAGAGACGGCAGCAAACACGGCAACAAACATGACAGCGAAAATTGCAATCATCATGGGCTCCACCTCCGATTGGTCGGTGATGGAGGGCGCAGCGAAAACCTTAGAGTCATTGGGCATCGACTATGACGCGAAAGTCGTCTCGGCTCATCGAACTCCCGATAGACTGGTAGCATTCGCGAAGTCTGCGAAGGAGCAAGGTTACCAGGCAATTATTGCGGGCGCGGGTGGCGCCGCGCATTTGCCCGGGATGGCGGCGGCGATGACACCGGTACCCGTGTTGGGCGTACCCATCGCGGCAACAGTTCTCAATGGCGCCGATGCGATGCTATCGATCGCGCAAATGCCAAAGGGAATCCCGGTGGCAACCTTTGCCATTGGCCAGCCGGGTGCCATCAATGCGGCACTTTTCGCGGCGGCGATGCTTGCCAATCACGATCCTGCATTGGCACAAGCGTTGGATGAATACCGTGCCAACCAGACGGCGGAGGTCCCCGAGGACCCGCGCGGATGAAGCAACGCCTGGGCATCATGGGCTGTGGTCAGCTGAGCCAGATGATGGCCGAGGCCGCCAGGCGACGTGGGGCCACGGTCAGTTTTTTGTGCTTGGATGAGACGCCTGTCGTTCATGGTCTGGGCCGTGTTTATCAGGAGCCTGAATTCAACGAGTTTTTAGCGGCCTGCGACGCCATCACGGTTGAGCGCGAGAGCCTTCCCGATGCCGTGTTACAAGCCGCCCGTGACCGCGTGGGATTGGCACCCTGTTACGACGCGCTGGTGGTCCTGCGTGAGCGCGATACCCAGAAGGCCATGCTGGATAAACTGGAAATACCCACCTCGCCCTGGGCGCTGGTTGCGTCAGAAGCAGAGCTGGATGGCGTATTGGCGAGTCTGCCGGGTGAGATGGTCCGCTGTAAGCGTACTTTGGGAGGCTACGACGGTGGTGGCCAGTGGCGAGTGCCGGTCGCAGCGAGCGCTGGTGTTATCCCTGACGATGCCTACCCAGTCATTGCCGAGGCAGAGATTGCCATTGAGCGCGAACTCGCCATTGTTGTTGCTCGCGATGTCGAGGGTAATACCGTGGTTTACCCCGTGACCGAGAACTACATGCGCGATGGCATTCTTATCGGCAGTATTGTCCCTGCATTGATTGATGAAGTGATGGCTAATGACGCGGCAGCGATGGCACGAAAGTTGGTGAATGCCATGAACTACGTGGGCGTACTCGCCATTGAATTTTTTGTAACTGCGGGCAGTCTAATCGTTAACGAGATCGCCCCCAGAGTTCATAACACCGGTCACTGGACCATCGGTGCTGTGGGGCCTGACCAGTTCACCCAACACACGACCTGCGTGCTTGGCGGCCGCGTCGAGCAACCGGTGTTTGAGCAGTCGGCGGCGCTTATCAACCTGCTTGATAAGCCACTGCCCCGCGAAATGCCTGAAGGACCCATCCGAAGTTTGATTCAGACTTATGGCAAGGTTTCCCGTAAGGGGCGTAAGCTGGGGCATATCACCCTGATTGGTCCTGATCCTGATGTCCTGCGCACAGCTGCTGAGGCAATGATCGAAGAGTTACACGGGCCGCTTTGAGAAAGCCTAGATCGCCTCGGGGACACCTAAAGGTGCTCTCTAAGACCGCCCCTTGGCTTATAAAAAAACCCGCCTAGGCGGGTTTTTTACACGGGTACGATAGACCCAAGAAAAGTCCGAACGCCGATCAGACCGGCTCAGGCATCGCCGAGCTATGGTGCTCTAGAATTTTCCAGTCACCATCAATACGCTGGTAGAGGTAGCTGTAACGGGCCATGACCTGCGCGCCATCGCCAAAGGTAAAGGTGTAGACCCCGGTATTGCTCACTAAGTCCTCGGTGAGTTGCCGGGGGTTGGCTTCGTTGATGACGCCGCTCGGTACTTTGCCTAGGAAGCTGACAAAGTAATCGCGAATCTCTGCGTGGTTGTGGCGTACTTGGTTGGACACCGTGGGTAGCAACACGGCGTTGTCGGCGTACATGGCGGTGACCTTGTCGGGGTCGCCAGTTTGTATGGCGTCATTCCAGTTACTGAAAAGCTGAATGATGTCATCGTGAGTCATCAGTTGAAGTCCCTTGTTCAGTGGGGTTGCTCAATGATCAGCCGCGGGGCGAGCAACCTTAACATCCCCAGCGCCTTTTTTGGATTAGCTGTACTTGGCGTGCAGCATTCTTAGCACCTCGAGTCGCTCCTTAAATCGACACCCATCCATGTCGAGACAGCAGTCGGCTTCAAGTCCCGCCATGGTTTCGGCGATGTCGTCTGACATGCCGGCGATAAAGACTTTTTTCCCTGCTCGATCGGCATCACAGGCGATGGTTTCAACGGCACGTGCCGCCGATACATCCATGAAAGGTACGCGTTGGAAGTCGAGAACTATGGCGTGCATATCATCCTTGTAGCGCTCCCGCACATGGTGGCCGACGTCGGCGGCCGCACCGAAACTGAGGGGGCCACCGAACTCAAACACCGTGACCCTATCACCCAGAGCTTCAAGCAGCGCTAGCTCTTCATCGTCGCTGGCGCTGAGCGGTCGCGACATCAATTCGTCGAGCTGCACTTTCGCTACCTGTCGCACATAGGCGAGTGCGGCAAGCACGACGCCAGCCGCTACAGCAGTAATGAGATCAACCAAAACCGTAAGGCCCAAGACCAAAGCCATCAGCGCGAGATCCCAGCGTGGACCACGGTGAGCGTTTTTGAGATAGCTGAAGTCGATAATGTCCAGCCCCACTTTGATCAGCACGCCCGCTAGGGCTGCGTGTGGGATATAAGCAGCGATGGGTCCTACGCCCAAGACGATGGCGGCAAGGACCGCCGAATGGATCATGCCGGAGATTTTGGTGTGACCCCCGGAGCGGATGTTTACTACGGTCCGCATGGTGGCGCCTGCACCGGCAATGCCCCCGAACAACCCAGCGATCGCGTTACCGACACCCTGACCAATGAGCTCCTGGTTGGAGTCGTGGCGCGTGCGGGTCATGTTGTCCGCGACCAGCGACGTTAACAGGCTATCGATGGATCCTAAAACGGCCAAGATAAATGCGGCTTCGATGACCAGCAGCATTGCAGACTGTTGGAACACCGGCATGTGAAACTCCGGAAGCCCGCTCGGAATGTCGCCAAGAATCGGCAGCTCACCAAGAAAAAGCGACAGTACAGTCCCGACGATCAAGGCAGCTAGTGCGCCGGGGAGGTATTTACCCCAGGCGGTGGGCCAGGTGTACACCACCACTAAGGTCACCGCAGCCACAATGAAGGCCGAAAAATTAATATCCAAAAATGCTGTGGGAAGATAAAGCAGAGCTGGGATCGTGCCCGCGGGTGCCATGTGCCCGACGGTGGCATCGAGCTGCAAAATAATAATGATGACCCCGATGCCGCTCATAAAGCCTGACACGACGGGATAGGGGACGAGTCGGATAAAGTCGCCGATTTTGACCAGTCCGAAGGCAATCTGGAAAAGCCCTGCGAGAACGACCGCGGTCAATATTAATCCCACGTCACCAGATAGGCTCGCAAAAAGCCCGGCCAAGACGACGACCATAGGGCCTGTTGGTCCCGATACGTTAGTTGGAGTGCCCCCCAGCCAAGCAGCGAAGAACCCGACGATGATTGCGCCGTACATGCCGGCCATCGGCCCAAGCCCCGAGGCGACACCAAAAGCCAGTGCGAGCGGAATGGCAACGACGCCAGCCGTCAGCCCGCCGTAGATATCTCCACGCAGATGGGTCAGGTCGAATTTGAACGCGGACAGCATGGGCTGGAATCTCCAAGAAATGATAGCGGTCGAGCTTACGTGCACTTATATATGGACAGATTTACCAATTTGATATAGATTTTTTCTATATAACATCATCACCCGGGTCGAGGCCCAGAGACCATGGTTTCTTTGCGACAACTGGAATACCTCGTGGCGGTGGCTGACACAGGTTCTCTTCGGCAGGCGGCGCGGCGATTGGGCGTTACGCAGCCCACGCTGACCGTTCAGATCACGGCCCTGGAGGAAACACTTGGCGTACAGCTGTTTGAGCGGACCCGACACGCAACGCTGTTAAGTCCCGCGGGGCGGGAGCTCCTTCCAGACGCTATGAATTTGCTCTCCCAATGGCGCAACGTGGTCGAGAGTGCGCATCTGCTAAGCGATGATGCGCACTCGACATATCGGCTGGGTGTACCCCAAACCCTAGGACCTTACTTGCTGCCTCAGTTACTTCCCTCCATTCACCAGCGTTTTGCCAATCTCCGACTGCATGTGCGGGAGGAGGTGCCGGATCAGCTGTTGCAGGGACTGGAGGGAGGGCGGTTTGATTTGGTTATTGGCCCGATTAACACAGAGTCGGAGTCAATCGTTCGCGTGCCGCTGTTTCGTGAGCCTTTACTACTCGCCAGTCCTGTCGACATGGCCCTAGCACCCAGAGATGATTTTTCAGAGAGTGATTTAAGCGGCCTCGATATTCTGGCGATGGACGAGCGCCATACCCTGCGGCGCGAAGTTGAGCAGATTTGCGAGCAAACCGGGGCTAAGTTAAACCGTGACTATGAAGGCACTAGCTTGGACACCCTCCGCCAGATGGTGGTGATGGGGATGGGCTTGGCCTTTTTGCCGGCCCTGTATGTGCGCAGTGAAATTCATCGTCCCGAAGAGCTTCGCATCCAAAGTTTGAAGGGTCGTGGCCTTTATCGCGAGCACGCCTTGCTCTATCGGCGCCAGGCCCCCTCGCGGCGTTTTTATCGCCAGTTGACCGACCGTATTCGGGATGTGATTGCCGCTGACCTCGGCGATACGGTGTCGCTACTTCCCGCGTAATAGGCGCTTATAGGCCAACAAACAACCCCAGCGCGCACTTTTTGTCCCTCAATTAGCTGGCGGCGATTGAATTTGAACTTGGAGTATGTTCTTCTCCCGTTCGGTTTTTTTGCGTGCCGACAGCAATCCTTTGCCGCTGCAGGCGCAGAGCTTTCATCGTTTAGCCTGACCATCCATCGCGCTTTTACTGGAGGAGCTATGACTCACTCAGCATACATTTACGACGCTGTGCGAACACCCCGCAGCAAAGGAAAGAAAGAGGGCACCCTGCATGAGGTAAAACCCGTTGATTTGGGTGCGGGCCTGTTACGTGCCTTACAGCAGCGTCAGGACCTCGATACCTCCTACGTTGATGATGTGGTGATGGGATGCGTGACTCCGATTGGCGAACAAGGATCCGACATTGCCAAGATGATCGTGCAAAACGCGGATTGGGATGAATCGGTAGCCGGTGTTCAGCTGGATCGTTTTTGTGCCTCGGGATTGGAGGCGGTCAATATCGCCGCCCAGAAAATAGCCTCGGGCTGGGAAGACCTGGTGGTAGCGGGCGGCGTCGAATGCATGTCCCGGGTACCTATGGGTTCAAACGGTGGTGTCATGGGTTCGGACCCCGGGTTTTCGATGAAGACCGGCTTCGTTCCACAGGGCATTGGCGCGGATACCATCGCCACGCTTGAGGGCTGGAGTCGTGAGGATGTCGATACCTACGCTGTCACCTCTCAACAGCGCGCGACCCATGCCCGTGACAGCGGATGGTTTGACGGCTCAGTCATCCCTGTGCGTGATGAAAATGGGGTCACGATTCTAGAGCGCGATGACTTTATCAAACCGCAAACCACCCTTGAGGGCCTGGGCCAACTCAAGCCGTCTTTTGAAATGCACGGTGGCTTGGGTTTTGACGACATCATCATTGCCAAGTACCCCGAACTCGACCGGGTAAATCATGTGCACACCCCCGGGAACTCCTCGGGCATTGTCGACGGGTCATCGGCCGTATTAATTGGCAGTGAGAAAGCCGGCAAAGATCTCGGCATGACTCCCCGCGGTCGTATTGTCGCTACTGCGATCCTGGCGACCGACCCTATCATTATGCTCACAGGTCCTGGACCCGCAGCGAAAAAGTGTCTCAAGCGGGCGGGAATGACACCGGCGGATATCGATCTCTGGGAAATCAACGAGGCGTTTGCTTCGGTGGTTCTGCGTTACATGAAGGATTTAGATCTCGATCTTGAGATCACCAACGTCAACGGCGGCGCCATTGCTATGGGCCACCCCTTGGGCGCCACCGGTGGTTGTCTGGTCAGCACTGTTCTCGATGAGCTCGAGCGCCGCAATGCCAAGCGCGCCATGCTCTCGCTCTGCGTGGGCGGCGGCATGGGCATCTCTACAATCATCGAGCGTGTTTAGCGCCACCTCACGGAGAATTACATCACATGAGCGGATTTAATTACGAAAAAGACGGCGATGGTATTGTGACGATCACCATGGATATGGCGGGTCCCGTCAACTCCATGAGCGAAGAGTTCTTGCCCATGCTCGCCGACACAGCGACCAAGCTAGAGGCGGAGACTGGCCTCACCGGTGTTGTTTTGACCTCGGCGAAAAGCACTTTTTTTGCCGGCGGTGATTTGAACATGCTTTGCCAGGTCACCGATGAAACCGTCGAGACGTTTTTTCATGGTGTTGAAGCCACCAAGGCGCAAATGCGCCGCTTGGAAAAACTTCCGGTGCCCATTGTCGCAGCGATCAACGGGGCTGCGTTGGGAGGGGGTCTCGAGCTGGCGCTGGCGTGCAACTATCGTATTGCGGTGAATCATAAATCCGTGCAGCTTGGATTTCCCGAGGTGACTTTGGGTTTGTTGCCGGGGGGCGGCGGTGTAGTGAAAGGTATTTACCTCATGGGCCTGATGGCGGCCAACGAGTATTTGCTCGAGGGCAAGCGAGTTGCACCCGAGCAGGCTCAGGCAGCCGGTTTGATTGATGAGACTGTGGCTACGCATGAGGAACTGCTGCCGCGCGCCAGAGCCTGGCTGTTGGAAAACAAAGACAATGAGGCGGCGAGAACACAGCCCTGGGATACCAAGGGTTACAAAATCCCGGGCGGCAATGCGAGCCATCCGGCGGTAGCGCAAATGTTGCCGGTGGCCTCCGCCATGTTGCGTCAAAAAACCCGGGGTTTGTTGCCTGCCCCCGAGAAGATCCTGGACGTGGCCGTGACTGCGCTGCGAGTGGATTTCGAAACCGCGATGCGGGTTGAGAGTCGTGGGCTGGCGTATCTAGCCAACACGCCCCAAGCCAAAAACATGATCAATACATTCTTCTTTCAGATGAACCAGGTCAATGGTGGCGCGTCGCGTCCTGAAGGGGTTGAAAAGCAGTTGACGAAAAAAGTGGGCGTCTTGGGTGCTGGCATGATGGGGCAGGGTATCGCCTATGTGTCTGCCATGGCAGGGATTGAGGTCGTGCTCAAGGATTTGACGCAGGAGGCGGCTGAGAAGGGTAAGCAATACTCCGAGACGCTTTTGAAAAAGCGCGTCGAAAAAGGCCGTATGACGGAGGAAAAAGCGCAGTCGGTGTTGGCGTTGATTAAACCGACAGCGAGCAACGATGATTTGGCGGGTTGCGATCTGATCATTGAGGCCGTCTTTGAAAATATCGGGCTCAAGCACCAGATGACCAAAGAGCTTGAGGGGTATTTAGGCGAGGGCGGCGTCTGGGGTTCGAATACCTCCACGCTGCCAATCACCCGTTTGGCTGAAGCCAGTGCCAAACCAGAAAACTTTATCGGCATTCACTTCTTTTCCCCCGTCGACAAGATGCCGCTGGTGGAAATTATCATGGGTGAACATACCAGCGATCTGGCCCTCGCCAAGGCCTTCGATTACACCCAGCAAATCCGCAAAACGCCGATTGTCGTTAATGACTCCCTCGGTTTCTTTACCTCAAGGACTTTTGGTACCTATTTGGACGAGGGCGTGCGTTTGTTGAGCGAGGGCGTGCACCCAGTCAAGATCGATAACCTGGGTAAGGCGATGGGGATGCCTGTCGGTCCGCTGTCGGTTTACGACGAGGTAAGTTTGGAGCTGTCCCGCAAGGCCGCAGAGACCTGGAAAGAGATGGGTATCGAAGATCCCTGGGGCGATGGCAGTATCGTGCGCGATGTTGTGGCCACCATGGTGAACGATCATCAGCGCGGGGGGCGTCATCACGGTGGCGGTTTCTATGAGTACGCGGAGGATGGCAGCAAAAAGATCTGGCCCCAACTGTTGGATCTTTATTACAAGCCGGAGACCGTGGTGGCCGAGCAAGATATCAAAGATCGGCTGTTGTTTCGGCAGGTCATCGAGGCACTTAAGTGCTACGAAACCAACGTCCTTCGTTCGGTGGCAGATGGCAATATCGGCTCCATCATGGGCATTGGCGCACCGGTCTGGACGGGTGGCTTGATCCAGTTCGTGAACACCTATGGGCTTGCCCGCTTTGTTGCCCGCTGTGAGGAACTCACGAGCACCTATGGAGAGCGATTTGCGGCCCCGGCGATCGTTGCTGAAAAATTAGCAGCGGGGGAATTGCTGGTTTAAGCTGAGGACGCGTTCGTGTAAGCAAGCAGGCGGGTGTTCGCCCCGCCTTGGGGAAAGACGATGTGTGGTCGCTATACCCTGCAAGTCAGTCATCGCCCGAAGTTAATGGCACTCGGGCTTCCTCTCGCTGATCGATTTAACATCGCCCCGCAATCTGAGGTGTTGGTAATCGAGTCTGGGGGTGAATATGCGCTAAAGCCCTGGGACTACTCGCCAAGTTGGGCTCGGGAGCCCATGCACCTGACCAATGCGCGCAGCGAAACCCTGCGTGAGAAGCCTGCGTTTCGTAAAGCAGATCGCTGCGTGTTTGTCGCCGATGGCTGGTACGAGTGGCAGCGCCGCGACGGGCAAAAACAACCTTGGTACCACCATCTGAATGGCGCGCTGCTGTTTTTTGCAGGTATTCAGGCGACACAAGGGGGCTGCGCTATTGTGACTCGTGCAGCCATTGACCATCTCGCCGAGATTCACCACCGACAGCCCGTCTTATTAGAGGAGCGGGCGATCGAGCCGTGGCTGGCAGGCCATGATTTATTTGCCAGCAGCACAACACATCGTGTCCGCTGTCATCCCGTGAGCCGGCGTGTGAACAAGCCCAACCAAGACGACGCGGCGCTGATTGAAGCGATTAAACTCGACGCACAGCCACCCGCCAACGACCGGGAAATCCCGGACCTTTTTTCCTGATATACCTGTCTCTTGAGTGCCCAGCCTATTCAGAACCCCTGCGGACTATTGGCTGTCGAGTTCTTCAAGGAGCTGGGTGCCAGCTCGCGAGCGCGGTTTGGCAAATCCGGCAAGTCCCAGATAGACCAGAGGCGTGAGGTAAAGGGTGAATACGGTGGCTAACCCCATGCCGCCAAACACAACCCAGCCCACCGCGGAGCGTGCTTCGGCACCGGGGCCCGATGCCAATATCAGCGGCAGGGCGCCGAAAACAGTGGATACCAGGGTCATGGCAATAGGCCGTAGTCGAGTTCTTGCCGCCTCGGTAACGGCCTCCCTCACGTTGTGACCGGCATCCCGTAATTGATCGGCAAACTCGACCAGCAAAATGCCGTTCTTAGCGATGAGACCAATGAGCATGACCAGGCCCACTTGAGAGTAAATATTCAGTGACGTACCGGTTAGAAACAAGGCGAAAATGGCGGCAGCGAGTCCAAAGGGGACGATAGTCATAATGACAACGGCTGACATCACCCCCTCGAATTGGGCGACCAACACCAGGAAAACAACCAGCAGGGCAAACCCGTAAGTCGCCAACGTATCGCGATTTGCTTCATCGAGTGCCGCGGCCTCGCCGCGGGTAACAAGCGTCACGTCGCTGGGAAGCACCTCGCGTCCCAAAGCCAAAAGCTCGTCCACGGCGGTTTGCAGGGCTACCCCTGGGTTTAGTTCAACGTCGAGCTCGATGGCGCGTCGCTGCAGGCGTCGGTCTAACTGTCCCGCCACACCGTGTTCCTCCAGACTGACCACGCTGGACAAGGGAACCAAGGCACCCGCGCGTGTTCGCACATAGAGATTAACTAGATCATCAGGGTCATCGATTTTATCCGAGCCTGCTTCCAAAATTATTGGTACAGCTTGATCGTTGGCATTGAGGTCGATCACGCGAAAGCCATCGACCATGACGCGCAGGGTTTGTGCGATATCCTCGAGCGAGATGTCCAGGTCAGACGCACGCTCCCTGTCGATACGGACAGAGAGCTGGGGCTGCGATGGATCATAGCTGATGCGCGGTCTGCTGACCGTATCGAGCTGTTCACGAATGGCGTCCGAATAGCGCCGTGCGGCAGCGAAGATGTCTTCGTAGTCGGTTCCCAGCAGGGCCAGGCTCACGCCGCCATTGGAGGCGCCCCGAATGTTCAGTGAGTTCGCGCTGAAAATGCGCGTGGTCATGCCGGGAAGATTGGCAAACAGTGGTTTGAGTTCGGCGGCGATCTCCTGCTGACTGCGCTCGCGCTCATTCCAGGGTGCGAGTCTGGCAACCATAAAGACAATATTGGGATCCCAGCGCCCAATCACTGAATACAGTGACTCAATTTCACCATTTTCTATCAGGGGAACCAAAATATTTTCCATGCGATCGGCCTGACGCTCGGTGTAAGAGAGACCGACACCATCGGGACCTCGGGCAAATAAAACTACCGATCCTCTATCCTCGGGCGGCAGAAGTTCTTGCTCGAGCTCGAAATAGAGTGAGGCCGATATCATCGTCGCAAGCAAGCAGAAGGTGAGTGATAGCTTGGGGTGACCAAGAACCCAGCCCAGGGTGCTGTGATAAAACTCAGCGAGCGCATTACCCAGCCCAGTCAGTCGCCGGTCTCTGTCTTGGTGGCTATCCAGCGTTGCCATGGCTGCGGGGACCAGACTGAGGGCGACAAAAGAAGAAATGGCCACCGCCACCGCAAGCACAAGCCCGAACTCCCGGAACAAGCGGCCCGCCGTGCCGGGTAAGAACGCGATGGGGATAAAAACAGCGACCAACACCACGGTAGTTGCGATCACAGCGAAAAAAACTTGGCGGGTACCGACCACCGCCGCAGCCCTTGACCCTAATCCCTCGGCGCGCCGTCGCTGCACGCTCTCAAGGACAACGATTGCATCATCCACGATAAGGCCCGCTGCGAGCACCAGAGCCAACAGGGTGAGAATGTTAATGGAGAACCCTAGCAGCCAGCTGACTGCCAGTGTTCCCAAGAGCGAAATAGGAATGGCGATCGCGGGAATCAGTGTGAGTCGCATGGACCCCGAAAAGACGCGTATCGTGGTAATCACCACGATGATCGAAATAAGAAGCGTGGCGAAAACCTCTTTCACGGCGCCACGAATAAATACCGCATCATCTGAAATGACCGATAGCGTGATGTCTTTAAGTCGTTGATTGAGATCCTCCACGACAGTCGCTACGCCATTCGATATTTCTATCGTATTGGACCCCGCCTGACGGATGATGCCAATGCCAACGACTCGCTCACCGTTGAGTCGGACAAAGCCTTCCGCGTCCTCGGGAGAAAATGCGACTTTCGCCACGTCACCTATACGAATGTCATCGCGCACAATAAGCGATGCTATGTCATCCTCTTTAGTAACCGCCGCATCGGCCCGAACCAGCAGCTGCTGATCGCCTGCGCGGAAGCTCCCTGCGGGTACATCAAGGGGCGCGGCTCGCAACACCGCTGTTACATCGGCAACAGTTAGGCCGTAGCTAGTCATCCGCAGCGGATCGAGAATAATCCTTAAGACGCGCTGGCGGGCCCCAAATAACGGCACGTCTGCCACCCCGGGTAGGGAAACAAACTGGGGCACCACATCCTGTTCGATTATGCGCTCGAGTTCTGCCTCGGAGTACAGCGCGCTTTGAACGGCGATGCGGATTGTCTCCTCGGACTCTTGATCCGCCTTGAAAATTGAGACCTGTTCCACTGAATCGGGCAGCTCTCGCTCGATGCGACTCACTGCCTCTCGAACGTCGGCCGCGGCCTGATCAACCTCGGTCCCGGGTCGAAATTCGATCCAGATGCGTGTGTTGTTTTCTTCGCTCGCGGAGTTTATTTCAACCACCCCCGATACGCGAGCGACGGCACCTTCAAGCAGTCGGGTCACTTCCGCGTCCATGGTCTCTGGTGAAGCGCCGGGCATAAGCGCTCTCACTGATACAATCGGGCGATCGACATCGGGAAGCTCGCGGACCTCGATGGCCAGCAGGGCGGCGACACCTGCGATTGCGATAAGTAAATTCATCACTAGCGTGAGCCAGGGACGTCTCACACCAAGTTCAGGTAAGCCTCCGCCCAGCTGATAGCGCGACACCTCAGCGTTGTCCTTCGCCACTGCCGAGCTCGGCACGAATATTGCCATCGAGACTGTTGGCATTGAGTGCTCTTAATTGCGCGCCTTGGCGTACGGCTTGAATACCTTCGGTGACCACGAAATTACCCTCAGCGAAGTCACCCTCGACCAACAACATACCCGGGAGCCTTTTGATTAGGCGCGCCTCGCGCCGATCCGCTTTGCCCTCGTCATCGATCCATATGTAGGCGCCATCAGCGCCCCACTGCACGGCCACATCGGGGACCGAGAGGAAGTTACCGCGGGACACGTTAAGGGCTATTTCAAACGCCATACCCGGCCTAAAGCGGTCGTCGCTGTTATCGATCGCGGCTCGCGCGATGAATGCCCTTGATCCTTCATTTATGCGCGAATCGACAGCAACGATTTCGCCGCTAAACTGTTGCTGGGCGCCATCCCATAGCCTGACATCGACTGAAATCCCCGGGACGACCTGCTGGACGTACACTTCAGGCACCGCGAAATTGATTAATAACTGACTGCGGTCATCGAGGGAAGTAATGACCGAGTTGGTGTCGATCCGGTCCCCGACATCAATCTCGGTAATGCCAACATGTCCTGAAAACGGCGCGGTAATCGAACGTCGCGCCAAATCAATCTCGGCTTGGGCCAGGGCGATGCGCGCTGTATCGAGCGCGGCTTGGGCTTCATCAATCTGACTTTCAGCAATATTGGTGTTGAGGGTGTTGACGGTTTTATAGCGGTTTACTAATCGCTCAGCATCGTTGAGTTGAACTTGAGCAAGTTCAACTGCCAGTGCTTCATCCCTAGCGTCGAGCCGTAACAACACGTCCCCGGTTGCGACCGTTCGATCGGCTTCAATCGCGAGCTCGGTCACAATACCCGAGGTCTCCGGGTACACCAGCACGCTGCGCAGCGCGCGAGCGGTACCCACGGATTGAACGCGTTCATTCAGTGGTAGCAGGGTTACCGGTTCTAACACCACCGGGATGGCTTGCTGGTTAGTGGTCCATGGGCTGCTCGAGGGAGCCTCGTCCTGCGAGCAGGCGGCCAACCAACCAAACAGCATGCCGACGACGATTGCTTTGCCTGCAGAGGCAATAGGCAGAGACATAAAAAATCCTATTTTGGTTCAGGAACCCAACTCGAAGTTTCGTTTCCGCAAATCAGCGCGGTTATGACCACCCGGGTAGAGACTGCCGCCCGAGGAGGTATTGTATGCGACTTTCAGCTTTACCGTATCAACGACGACAGGATAAGCCGCGTGACGTTGGCGATAAATCAGGCGGACTCATAGCCTGGGAGAATTACCTCGATCAGATACGGCCCGGGTGTCGCCATGGCTTTACCCATAGCGTCGTCAAATTGCGCTACCGAAACAACCTGTTCTGCCGCAACACCCATACCCTCGGCCAGTTTTACCCAATCGAGATCCGGATTACTCAGATCGAGCAGGGAGCGGGCCTTTGTCGAGGACTCGGCAACCCCTACCCGTTCCATTTCGATATTGAGAATCGCATAGGACCGGTTGTTTAACAGTACGACCGTGATATCGAGCGCTTCACGCGCCATCGTCCACAGCGCCTGCAGGGTGTACATCGCAGAGCCATCAGCCTGCAAGGCGATGACTTTTCGATCGGGACAGGCGGTAGCGGCGCCGACGGCCAACGGTAGCCCCTGACCAATAGAACCTCCGGTTAGCATCAGCCAGTCGTGGGGTTCGGCGGTGTTGGTATACATGAAAGCGCCGAAGCCATTGGTTGCTCCCTCATCAGAGACAATAGCGTTGGCGGGCAGCCGATTGGCGACCACCTTGCCGAGTTCGATCATGTTGATGTCACCTGGCTCCAGCTCATGGAGTACGCGAGTTTGCAGGCGCGCCGGTTCTGCCGGCGCATCCAGTGCGTCGGCCAGTCGAGTCAGGGCGTCCAGTGCATCTGTGCGCGGATCTGCCAGCAGGATCGTGGTGGCGGTTTCGGGTACCAGCAGACTGGGTTTGTCGGGATAGGCAAAAAACGAAACCGGCGGCTTGGAACCGACGATGACAAATTGATCCGTTCCTTCGAGCGCCGCTATGGCCTGTTCGGCAAAGTAGGGAAGTCGCTCGGTGCTGACTCGACCAGCCCCCCGTTGGTGGCGCGCACAGAATGTTTCCGTGACGAGCCGGACACCCGCGCGGGCTTGGATGCGACCCGCTTGGAACAGCGCTTCTTCCCGCAGCGCCATGCCCCCCAGGAACAACACCCCGGACTTCCCGTTCTGTAGCGCGTCAGCGGCGGCGGCCACGACGTCGTCATCGGCCACCGGGGGCGAGGCTTGTGTCGCACAAGCGACAGGTACCGTTGCTTTGTTAATCTCGGTCCAAGCGTGATCAGCGGGGGCAATAAAGCTTGCGACCTTTCCGGGATAGCTGAGGGCGACTTCAAGGGCTTCCAGTCCTGTTTGTGCAAGCGACTCGGGACTTGTGGAAAGTCCAATCCAATGGGATACGGGTTTGGCGAAGCCTTCGATATCGGCTGTGAGCGGTGCGTCGTATTGCCGATGATAGGTCGCGTGTTCGCCGATCATGTTAATGATGGGACTTCGGGCGCGTCGAGCGTTGTGGAGGTTGGCTGAGCCATTCCCAAAACCGGGGCCGAGGTGAAGGAGAGTGAGGGCAGGCTTGTCCTTCATGCGACCGTAGCCGTCGGCGGCACCGGTTACCACGCCCTCGAACAAGCCAAGAATCGCCCGCATCCTAGGCTCCTTGTCGATAGCGGCAACCAATTGCATCTCCGAGGTGCCGGGATTGGCGAAGCACACGTCGACTCCCGCATCGGCGAGCGCCTGAATTAAAGCATCAGCACCGTTCATGAAAAATGGCTCTCCAAATAGCCTATCTGGGCTTGACCTCAGGTTTCGATGGGGCCAAAGGGTATCACTGCTTTCGAGGTTACCCCAGTTGTTCTCCAGCAGATTTTGGAACAGCGTAGGACTCGCCCCATTTGTCCCGTTCTTGTCCACCGTCCCGTTGACCTTTTATGGCATTGTGACCAAACTGCCTGCGCAAAATATGAGGGGGATGCCCAATGATTCCGAGAACACTTTACGAGCCTGAGCATGAACAGTTCCGCGACTCTTTCCGTCGATTTTTGGACGCAGAGGCGGTGCCTTATTACGATCAGTGGGAGCAGGATGGTCAGATCGATCGGGCGCTGTGGAACAAGGCGGGTGCCCAGGGGTTTTTGTGCCCAACGGTCTCTGAAACCTACGGCGGGGCCGGGGCAGACTATCGCTACAATCTTATTGTCGGTGAGGAGCTCAGCGACAAGGGTTTCTCGGGCATCGGGTTTATTCTGCACTCCGATATCGTGGTTCCCTATCTGGAAAATGTCGGCACCGAGGAGCAAAAACAAAAGTACCTGCCGGGCTGCATCAGCGGTGAGATCGTCACGGCCATTGCCATGACGGAACCCGGCACGGGCTCCGATCTCCAGGGCATCCGAACCTCGGCCAGCGATCAGGGTGATCATTACCTGCTCAATGGCTCCAAGACCTTCATCAGTTCCGGTCAACAGGCGGACATCGTTATCGTTGTGTGTCGGACTAATCCCGACCCTGAGGCGGGAGCTAAAGCGTTCAGTTTGTTGATAGTCGAGGCGGGCATGCCGGGCTTTGAGCGCGGGCGCAATCTCGACAAGATAGGGCAAAAGGCGGCGGATACCTCTGAGTTGTTTTTCCACGATGTCCGGGTGCCCAAGGAAAACCTGCTGGGTCAGGAGGGTATGGGGTTTATGTATCTCATGCAGGAGTTGCCACAGGAGCGGTTAACGATTGCCGCTTCGGCCATATCGGCGACTGAGGCCGCGCTTCGCATGACGGTTGATTATGTGAAGGAACGACAGGCCTTCGGGAAGCGCGTCGCTGATTTCCAGCACACCCAGTTTTCGCTCGCGCAGCTAGACGCTGAGGTTTCCGCTATGCGGGTGTTTATCGACCGCTGTTCGGAGCTCCATCTCACCGGCGATTTGACCACGGTTGAGGCGTCCAAGGCCAAGCTGCTGGCGACCGAGTTGCAGGGCAAGGTCGTCGACCAGTGTCTGCAAATGCACGGGGGCTACGGGTATATGTCGGAGTACCCCATCGCGAGGGCGTATGCCGACGCGCGGGTTCAACGAATTTATGGCGGCACCAGCGAAATCATGAAACTGATTATCGGACGTGAATTGCTGGCAGCTTAGCGGCAGTTTTTCAGGCCGAGGTAACAGTGACCGCGGCTGATTAATTGGCATTACCAATGAGGTAATACACATGGCGGGTCCCCTGTCGGGAATAAAAGTGGTTGAGATGGGTGGCATTGGGCCGGGCCCAGTGGCGGCGATGATGCTGGCGGATATGGGGGCCGAAGTCGTCGTCATCGAGCGCCGGGTTGCCAATGCAAACGCGGCGGTGTCCATGTCGGAGGCGAGTGCCAAGCACACCTATTACAACCGGGGAAAGCGCTCGGTAGCGCTCGACTTAAAGAAGCCCGAGGCCGCCGACGTGGTGCTGTCGCTACTGGCGTCCGCCGATTTGTTTATCGAAGGGTTTAGACCGGGCGTGATGGAACGCTTGGGGCTAGGCCCCGAGGTTTGCATGGCGCGGAATCCGCGCTTGATTTACGGGCGCATGACCGGCTGGGGTCAAACCGGACCGCTTGCCCATGCCGCCGGTCACGATCCCAACTACATTGCCCTGAGCGGGGCATTGTGGCCGGGGGGGAGTAAGGACCGGGTGCCGGCGGCACCGCTCACCTTGGTGGGGGATATCGGCGGCGGCTCGATGATGCTGTTATTTGGTTTGCTCAGTGCGCTGGTGCATGCCCAGCGAACCGGTGAGGGACAGGTTATCGACGCGGCAATGACCGACGGCTCTGCGTATCTCTGCTCGCTGTTGCGGATGATGCACAACACGGGACAACTTTCTGATGAGCCCGGCACAGGGTGGGCTGACTTTGGTTCGCCCTGGCATGACACGTATACCTGTGCCGATGGCAAGCACATTACCATCTGCCCGCTGGAACCTAACTTTTATCAAGAGTGCATCGCGCTGCTCGGATTGAGTGATGATCCCGTGTTTGCCAATCAGTGGGATACCAGTCAGTGGCCCGCGGGCAAGGAGAAGCTGCGCGCGCTATTTCTGGAGCGCTCCCGTGAGGAGTGGTGTGCGCTGTTGGAGGGCACCGATGCGTGTTTTGCGCCGGTGCTGAACATGACCGAAGCCACCCAACATCCCCATAATGTTGCGCGGGGGACATTCTTAAATATTGACGGCATTGTTCAGCCAGCACCGGCGCCAAAAATGAGTGCCACTCCGCAGGAGGTAGGGCCTTGTCCGCTGCCCGGGCAGCATACGCTTGAAGTCCTCGCCGCGATGGGTCTCGATGTCGATGCGCTTGCGGCGAGCGAAGTCATTTAAGCGGCGAGAAAACGCCGATATCCCTTTCACCGCCGAACTCTCTGAGGAACTCATGAACGCACCTGCCAAGCTACCCGGTCACGATCAGTACCCGCGGCTTTTTGCGCCATTGGATTTAGGGTTCACGCGACTGCGCAACCGCTCCATCATGGGTTCGATGCACACCGGTCTTGAAGAGATGGCGGATGGCTTCGAGCGCATGGCGGCTTTTTATGCCGAGCGCGCAGCCGGCGGTGTCGGCATGATCATCACGGGCGGTATTTCCCCCAATTTAGAAGGCGGTATTGTCGTCAATAATGAGCAGGGCGAAGCCGCCTTTGCCGCCTCGAAGCTCAGCACTGATGCCGAAGCCGCGGGCCATCGCTTAGTGACGACGGCGGTTCACGAGGCTGCACCGGATGCAAAAATTTGTATGCAGATTTTGCATATGGGCCCCTTGGCATACAACGAAGGTTTGGTAGCCCCCTCAGCAATTCGTTCGAGAATTGGTGCGTTTACGCCGCGTGAGTTGGACGAGGCGGGCATTGAAAAGCAGATTGCTGATCACGCCAACTGTGCAAGGTTGGCGCAATCAGCGGGCTACGATGGGGTAGAGATTATCGCCTCTGCCGGGTATCTCCTGTCTACGTTTTTGGTTGAGAAAACCAATCAACGCCAAGATCAATGGGGAGGCAGTTATGAGAATCGCATGCGCTTCCCGCTCGCGGTTATCCGCCGAGTGCGTGAGGCGGTTGGCCAAGATTTCATTGTGATCTTTCGGATTGCGGCAATGGATATGTTGCAAGGTGGAATGAGCTGGGAGGAGGTGGCCTTGCTTGCGAAAGAAGTCGAGGCGGCCGGTGCAACCATTATCTCCACCCACTTCACCTGGCACGAGTCTCAGGTCCCGACTATCGCGACCATGGTCCCGCGCGCGGCGTTTACCCGGGTTACCCAGCGGGTCCGTCGTGAAGTGTCGATTCCTGTGATTACCTCAAACCGCATCAACATGCCCGATGTTGCGGAGGAGGTCCTCGAGCGGGGCGATGCTGATTTGGTATCAATGGCGCGTCCCATGCTGGCGGACAGCCAGTTCATGCGCAAAGCGGCCGAGGGTCGACCCGAGGCGATCAATACCTGTATCGCGTGTAATCAGGCCTGCCTGGATCATACCTTTAACATGAAGGTGACCTCTTGTTTGGTGAATCCCCGTGCCTGCCACGAAACCATCCTCAATTACGTACCAACCGATACGCCGAAAAAGATCGCGGTAGTGGGGGCAGGCCCCGCAGGGTTAGCCTACGCCACCGTTGCGGCAGAGCGCGGCCACCGGGTCACATTATTTGACGAGGCCGCCGAAATTGGTGGTCAGTTCAATTTGGCAAAACGTGTTCCGGGTAAGGAAGAGTTCCACGAGACCCTGCGCTATTACCAACATCAATTAGCCGAAGTCGGCGTTGAAGTCATGTTGGGTCAACGGGTTGATGTGGCGATGATCAAAGCAGGCGGTTTTGATCACACGGTAGTGGCCACGGGTATCACCCCAAGGCGACCCGATATTCCCGGTATTGATCACCCTATGGTCATGGGCTACATCGAGGCGATCACCGGACAGCGCGAAGTCGGCAAGAAGGTCGCCGTGGTTGGTGCCGGTGGCATTGGCTTTGATGTCACCGATCTGATCACCCATGCGGGGCCCTCGGCGGCGTTGGATATCGATGTTTTCGCCAAAGAGTGGGGCATTGATTTTGAGCACCACCCGCGTGGTGGGGTCACGGGCATTGAGCCTGAAGTGGCACGCGCGGATCGCGAGGTCTGGCTCATGCAGCGTAAAGAGACTCCCGTCGGGAGAGGGTTGGGCAAGACAACGGGCTGGACCCATAGGCTGACCTTGAACCGGCGCGGGGTGCACATGCTCAATGGCGTTCAGTATCGTCAAATTGACGACCGAGGCCTCCACATCCTTGTGGGTAACGAGCCCCGGTTACTGGATGTCGATACCGTCATTATTTGTGCCGGCCAAGAGTCGAACGACGGGTTACACCAATCCCTTCAAGAAGCTGGGCTGTCCAGCGAGGTTGTAGGCGGCGCGAAAGAAGCCCTCGAGCTGGACGCCAAGGAGGCTATCAATCAGGCGAGTTGGCTGGCCGCGCTAATCTAATTCGCGCTGCTCGCATTCAAGGCCGGCTGGGTAACCGTATAGCGTCTTTCGATCAGGGGTTCGCGCTCGCTCTGGCTAAATAACGTCGGGTGCATGACTTCGTTGGCGAAGTCTTCCGCCTGATCGTGATAGTGCGGATTCCCAGGGTCATCAAACTGATTGCCGTATTGATGGACGCCCTGGATGGTTTGCTTACCCTGCCGATCCCAGCGGACCAGGTAATACAGACCATCTCCCCCGGTCACGCGATTGAACTTCTCCGAATCGTCGGGCGAGCTGTAGGCAGCACGCAAGGTGTCGGGTCCCCCCGCGATCGCGAAGTGGCGATGGTCCCGGCCGTGCCGATTGATCTCACCCCATGCCGGTGTCAGTTTGTCGGCGGCGGCGTTTACGCGCTCAACGCAGTCCTCAAGGGTCGATAGTGGATCGGGCATGGGGGTGCCCGCACTCTCAGACAGCCATTCGGCGCTGAGGACACAGACCCCAAGTGCTGCACCCGGGTTTTCTTTGTTGGTGGCTTTGTCCCAGTTGGCGAGTATCCGCTGGGCTTCTGCAACTAGTGGGTCAGAGGTCTCGACTTGAATAACGTCGTTGAGAAAGGCGATCCCGCGGTAGTTTTCTGAATAGGTGTGATCGTGCTTGATGGCGAGCAGGTCGGCGACTGAAACGCGTTCGTGCTGCGCGAAAAGTTCAAGACCACGGACGCTTCGGTTGGTCATGCGGGTTTGCCACCCCGCTTCATTGGCCGGGATATGTTGCTCAGGATTGTTGCCCGTCGCCGAAATAGCAAAGGGCGATTGATTGGCGCTCAGGATGAAGCCTGACGGCGGGTTCATGACTTGCGGAAGTTGGCTGACGTCATGGTACTCCTGCCAGATCAAGTCTTTTCTATTCCCCGGCAGGTAGTTTTGCCATTCCCAACCCGCGGCCCGTTTGGGCATTTCCGCGTTGTGGATAAAATAAATGTCGCCCGACGCTCCGGCAAAAACAAAATTGAAACTTTGAATGTGGTTGAGGCGTATCGCATCCAGCCATTGGTCAAGGTTGCTCGCTTTGTTCATGGCAAGCCACTGCTCGATCTGACGCAGTTCGCCCATGCCCGCGTAGCGCACCGCGTAGGTTCCATGATCAGTTTTCATGACCGGTCCGTGCACCGAGCGGTACACGGTTTCGTTAACGGACCACGGGATAAATCCCCATATAAGAACATCGATTTCGATATCCTCAGACTCCAGCATTAGCCATTCGCCATCGATACGGTAGAGATCGGGATTATCGGGATGGATGTCGAGTACATAGACGTCAACCAGATCGGGCTTGTTCACCGTGGCACCCCAGGCGGTGGTTGGTGTGAATCCGACACCGATCGTCGGTGCGCCGGGAAACAGCCCGCCCATCACGTTTAATCCTTCATCGGATTCGATATGTGCCTCGTACCAGGCTACGGGTCCGGTGAGCGGCTGATGAGAATTGATGATCAGCATAGTGGATCCATCATCGGAGCGTGTGGGGCCGACAGCAATGGCGTTCGAGCCAGTGGGCAGGCCATCGCGCATCACCGTTCCCGCCGGACTCACAGGCCGCGCACGCTCCTTACCGAGCAGTTCGGTAAGGGTGGCATCAAAACCGTAAAACAACGGGTGTCGAAGCATGTGGGCGGCAATCAGATCCTTGCCCGTTACCGGCAGAATATCGAGGCTCACCTGCTCGGGGTTGGACTCGGCA
The DNA here is from genome assembly GCA_965658055.1 of Luminiphilus sp. Taxonomy (GTDB): domain Bacteria; phylum Pseudomonadota; class Gammaproteobacteria; order Pseudomonadales; family Halieaceae; genus Luminiphilus. Next base: position 80,578 of record CBFHQV010000001.1, read on the forward strand.
TAAAAGGTCACGCCGGCAGCGAAGGCCTCGAGATAGACGCGGGTGCTGGGGGCGAGTTCGCTGTCGTAGCCATTATCAATATCCGACCACATGCCCAGCCAGTGAACCAAATAATCCCGTTTGGCCGCGTCCGGCCCAAAATATTTACCCGCGATACCGCGATAGTAGGGCACTGAGTTCTCGATAACTTTCCAGGTGTCCTCGGCCATGGCAAATCCCAAGCCGAACGCGGCGTCGGCGTCGCTGGCGCCGTGAACGTGAGGCACGCCCCAGATATCGCGCTCTATGGTGGCGTGCAGAGGCGTTTGAGTTTGTGCCGATGACAGGCTTGGAGATCCTGATATCAGTGCCGAGCAAGCGAGCAGGAAGATGACCGCACGCTGGCGCCCTACGTGGCGGCGTACTGCTGATTGAGTAAACAAAATGGGCTGCCTCGCGGTTAAAAGAGCTGGCGCGGGATGGTACTGTGTAATGCCTGCAGCGCCTAGCCAGGGGTACTGCGCGGGGGGAAACCGCCTCGAATGCCATGAAAAACCGCTTTTATTCCAAAAAGCTATTAGAAAATTACTATTTGGCATGAGAGAGTAAAAGCGGTAAGTTTAGCCCTGTGAGCCGGGGCGGTGGCGGTACAGTGGCCTTTCGTCATTGGTGCCGCACACTCAAAGACAATAATGACCAAGGGACTCGGGGGAGGACCACCATGAAAACCACACTTATTCGCAGCGCATCTGCGCTTTTACTGCTTGCCGCGGCCCAACAGGGTTGGGCTACCAATGGCTATTTTACTCACGGCGTCGGCACCAACTCCAAGGCGATGGCTGGGGCCGGGGATGCCATGCCGGAGATGGCCATTGATGTGGCCAACAATCCTGCGTCGGGCATCTTGGTTGAGCCCAGTGTCGATTTGGGCATTGCGGTTTTTTCTCCTCGACGGTCTTACACCGCGAGCCAAAGCCAACTCAACGGTAACTTTGGCGCTTTTTCGCTGGACGCAGGCACGATTGACAGCGATAGCGAATATTTCCCTATCCCTTACGTCGCTAGCAACTGGCACTTCAGCGAGACGGTCGCCTTCACCCTGGCGTTTTACGGCCGCGGCGGCATGAACACCGACTTCAGATCAGGTAGTGCTACCTTCGACCCCGATGGGCCCGGTCCGGCGCCGATCATGAGCTTGCCCGGTGTCTTCGGTGGCGGCACTACCGGGGTCAATTTAAACCAGGCCTTCCTGGAGCTGACCTTTAGCGCCAAGCTCACCGACAATCTTGCGGTGGGTATCGCGCCGGTGATTGCCTACCAGATGTTTGAAGCCGAGGGCCTGATGGCTTTCTCTCCCTACACCAAAACCTACGTGCAGGGTTTCTTTAACGGCGCGCCAGTGATGCCCGAAAATTTGACCAACAACGGCACCGATAACAGTTTGGGCTTTGGTCTCAAGGCGGGGCTTATCTGGAACGTATCGGATCGACTTGCGCTGCAAGCGGCTTATCAAACCGAAACCGATATGGATGAGTTTGATGAGTACAGCGATCTGTTTGCCGAGGCTGGTGGCTTTGACATCCCGGCTACTGCGCGCATCGGCGCCAGCTTCCAAACTACCCCGAACCTCAGCCTGCATGTTGATGTTGAGCACACCTATTACAGCAAGGTAGCGTCGGTGGCGAATCCGCTTAGCAACATCGCCGGATGCCCGACGGCAGGGCAGGGGGGAATGAACCCTGATGCGTGCCTGGGCGGCAGTGAAGGTTTTGGCTTTGGTTGGGACGATGTGACGGTTTATCAGTTTGGTATGAAGTGGACGCCTGACAGTCTCGATGGCATTACCCTCCGTGCCGGGTTCAACTACGGTGAGCAGCCGATCAGCGGTGAGAACGCCGTCATCAATATTTTGGCACCTGCGGTCGTTGAACAGCATTTCACGGTGGGAGCCGATTTTGATCTTTCCAATGGTCACCGGATATCGACGGCGTTTATGTATGCGCCCGAGAAGGAAGTGACCGGCACAAACTTCTTTGATCCTACCCAGGAGGTCACCCTGCGAATGGATCAATGGGAGTTTGAATTCGCCTATACTTTCTGAGCAGACGGCGGAGCGCTCTAAAAGAGCGTGAGCAAGGGAAAAGCCGGCTGAGTAACGCCGGCTTTTTTTTGGATGGAATACACGCCATGGATCTAATACGAGTAGCGGTCCCGTTCTTTTTACTTGCCATTGCCGCAGAGTTGCTGTGGGGCTGGTGGGTGGGTCGCAATACTTACCGACTCAATGACAGTTTTTCCAGTTTGATGCTGGGTATTCTCAGTCAGGCACAAAAGTTTCTTCGGCTCGGTGTCGGGGGCGTGGTCTATGCCTGGATAGGGTCCAGCGTGGGACTTGATTACTGGCGGGTCGATGCGTGGACGACGTGGTTTGTCGCGTTTGTCTTGTACGATCTCTGCTACTACTGGCTCCATCGAATCAGTCATGAACGTCAGCTGTTGTGGGCGGCGCACGTCGCACATCATCAGAGTGAAGAGTACAACCTGTCCACTGCCTTGCGACAAACCAGCACCGGGTTTTTGTTCGGGTGGATTTTTTATATTCCCCTCTTCGTGTTGGGTATTCCTCCAGAGGTGGTCGTGAGTGTGGGTGCGGTGAATCTCATTTATCAATTTTGGGTCCACACGCGGCATGTGCCTGAGTTGGGTTGGCTGGAATACGTGTTTATTACCCCCTCCAATCATCGCGTTCACCACGCCCAGAATGACTGCTACGTGGACAAAAACTACGGGGGCGTTTTTATTGTGTGGGATCGCCTGTTTGGAACCTACCAACCCGAGCTCGCCGACACGCCGTGTATTTACGGCATTCGCGGTCCACTGCTGAGCTGGAGTCCTCTAAGGGCTCTCACCCATATCTATGTCGATATGCTCAATGATATTCGGCAGGCGGCATCCTGGGGCGAGCGGTGCCAGGTGCTTATCGCCAAAACCGGCTGGCAACCGGGAAGCATTCCCGAGGCGGCCCGACGGCAGAAAAACGACTTAAGTCAGTTTCATGTCTACGATCCCGCCGTCGCTTCGGCACGGCGTGTTTACGGTGGCCTTCAAATCCTGGGTGCCACGCTTGTGCTCCTCTGGGCCCAGCTTCAGGTACTGAACGCGACTCAGGCGTGGTTAATTTTTATACTGCTATTGTGGACCGGAGTCGCTACTGCCTGGTGGCTTGAGGGACGAGCCGGTGCGCCTATTCTCCTCTTTGACCTTGCGCGGCTGGCGTCGCTGGCGGTGTTCACGTGGGTGCACGCCGCCGATGCACTCTGGGGCGCCCTGCTCGGGTTGTGGTGGATTAGCAGCCTTGCCTTTCTGATGACGAGCGTGGCAGCTCGAAAGTGGCAATGGAATGGTGGAGAGACTTCTCGTGTTGGATCATGAGGCCACACCGGCGTGTGAAATCAGCCGGCCACAACCCACACACTGACCTGACAAAAGAACTGCCGCCTTCATAGACAAGAAAACCACCCGAGGGTGGTTTTCTTTTATTCCATTAGGGTCCGGCTACATTGACGAAATATAGGCGGCTAAATTGTCGATGTCGCTATCGCTCATCGGTTTCGCGACTGGCCACATCAGCGCAGACTGGCTGCCGCGCTGCTCACCGCTGCGGTAGGCCGTCAATTTTGATGCGATATCAGCGGCTGCCTGTCCTTGAACTTGAGGACCGATGCCGCCCTGGCCGTTAGCGCCGTGGCAGGCAATACACTGGCCGTAATAGCTCTCGCCTAACGCCTCGGGAGATGCGGCGGCCAACGCCGCTTGTTTGGCCTGCTCGGTCGCTGCAACCCCACCACCATTGGCCTCTTTCCAGTCCTCATAGCACTCGCCAACGCATTGGTTTTTGTTACCGGTCCAGCTAGGGTCGTTGCTCTGGGTGCCTGCCCAAATAAGTCCTGTAGTAATGATCAGAAATAGGGCGAGGGCGGCGTTAGTGTTCATGCGCAATGACTCCTAATGATGCGTTGTCGTTGTGTTGGCGAGGATCGTAATGTGGTGGCGCCGCTTACGGCGCCGCGCATGATAAGGGTTTCTCGATAAAAGTTGAAGGGTCAAACGGGTACATCATTGCCGAAGCGTTAGCGTGTTACCCCGTTGAGTGATTTCCAGGTTTTTGAGGAAAGTCATACCGAGAAGAACCTCATCCATGGCCAGTCCGGGAGAGACGACCGCCCCGACGGCGCGCTGCTCGATTGCCCCAAGTCGAACGGTCTCAAGTTCAGTCAAAAACCCCTGCGCGGGTCCGTTTGCGGTCTGGGTGGTGACGGTGGGCCCTCGCGGCACGCCTGCTGCCCGAGCGACCGCCAGCGGCAGGGCCACCCCGGTAGCGCCCGTATCCAACAAAAAGGTGACGCTGACGTCATTAATAAAGCCATTGGCCACATAGTGACCCTGTTGATTGCGCTTCAATACCACCTCTGGCCGACCATCGACGCCGATACTGGAGGCCACCCGCTGATTGGGGTTGTTTTTGTAGGCAAGAAATCGCTGAAAAGCACTGGTGAGAGCAATGAGCACCAGAAGCCAAAAAATAATAGCCATGAAGCGCCCAATAGTGCGCCGGGTATCTGGCTGGGAGGAAGAGCTTGCCACGGTGATTCCAGTTTGCTGAGAGGGTTTCAGTATTGCATGATTTGGCGAGACCGGCCTCGGGAGCCCACTTTTGTCGCGAGCTTTGTCTGGTTTTAATTTACAGCAACTGCGGAGCCGACCGGCTAACCCTGTAAACTGGCATAGCGCTGTGGTATTTACGGCACTCTGTGCTGTCCTAGGTCGTTCCCCGCCGGTAAGACGGCGTACCTCAACCGCGCAGGATTTTTCGGAGTCAATTTATGTCACACCCTTACACCAGCGAAGTAAAAGTGAGATTCGCGGATACCGATGCCAATGGTCATACCTATTTTGGCAACTACATGGTTTTTGCCGATGAAGTTATGAGTGAGTACTGGGTTGATTTAGGCTGGGACATCTACGACGTCGACGCGTCTCCCTGCCTGGTTTTTACCGTCAACGTGAACATCGATTTTATGAACGAATGCCTCGGTGGTGACTGGCTCGATGTCGGCGTCGGCTTCTCCCGCATCGGCAATACCAGCCTGACGGCGGAATTTCTCATGACCAACCGGCGCACCGGTGAGGCCGCTGCCAAGGGCACCTTTACCAGCGTGTTCGTTGATAAAACCACGCGAAAGAGCTGCCCTATGCCCGAAACGTTTAGGGCGACCATCATCGCGCGCCAGCCAGAATTGGCGTCGGGGTGATGACAAACCCCAGGACTAAAAAGCCTCAGGCTAACCCTCAGGGCAAAGGGGCCGTGCCGGTGCTGGATGCGCTGCACGCACTTCAGGCCTGGCAGCCCGATGTGAAGTCGGCGGATCAAATTCTCCGGGAGTTCTGTCTGTCCACGCTGGTGTTGTCGGCGCGGTTTGATTTCCGGGTCGTGCCGGGCAATACCTATTACCTGTATCACGGTGCCCACGGTTGGCAGCTTTCGCTGATTTCGCCCGACGAGTGGGGTCAGCGTCTCCCGGGTAGCTGGGTAGCGCAATGCGAACTGGCTGAGGACATGACCTGGTCGGTTGCCCTCGCGCCAGACGTGGGCGAGGACCCGCGGCTGCTTTCGGCCTTAGAGGGGCATCTTCGGGGTTTTATTGAGCGTGTGAGCGAGTCCGCTTCCCTCGAGGCGGCGCTTCCTGTCTACGAACAACAGCTACCCTATCAACAGCGCATGATGGCGACGGCGCTATCGTCGTCGCTGCAGACCTCGCTTATTTTGTCAGGGCTCTCGGGCCAAACCGGCCAACGCTGGTTACAAAGTGGTGCCTTGCAGCAGTTTTTGCTGTCGGCCCGCTGATTCACCGGCGGTAATCCAGGGGCGGGTCGCGGTCCCCAAGCAGAGCACGGTAACTGAAGTTAGGGCCGCGTCGCGTGTCGAATTCCGCTTTGGCGGCACTCAAGATATCCGGATTCTTGATCAGCTCAATCGCCGAGGCAGCGAGGGTTTTTGACGCGAGGAGGGCGCCCTTGTGACCAATTGACATACCGCCGGTGGCAACGGCCTGCCAGGAGTGGAGTCCCGTTCCGGGAACAAAGGTCGCCGTGCGCAGCCCCGCTGTCGGGACGTTCCAACTCACGTCCCCCACATCGGTCGAACCTTTAGTGGTTGATTCCGCGTAGGGTTCTATCTCGCTCTCACGCCCGGGATAGTAACTGCCCTCGGGCAGGGTTTGCGCCAGTGCTTCGGCAAATTTTTGCTCTTCCTCGTTGTAGTGAATGCCTCCGAGATTTGATAGCTGCTGGTGCACGACCTGCGACAGTACCGAATTGGGCAGCGTGCTGTGATTACCGTGAATGACTTCCATCTCAAGTTGCGTGCCGGTGCCGAGGGCGGCGGCTTCTGCGGTGGCGACCAGGCGTTCCCAAAGCTCGCTGAGTACGGCGGCATTGGGGTGGCGCAAGTAATAAAAGGACTCAGCGAAATTGGGCACCACGTTGGGCGCAACGCCGCCGTCAGTGATGACATAGTGAATGCGCGTCTCTTCCGGCACGTGTTCACGCAGCAGGTTTACCATGAAGTTCATGGCCTCTACGCCATCGAGGGCCGAGCGGCCACGCTCGGGGGCGCGGGCGGCGTGGGAGGACACGCCGCTGAAACGGAATTTCGCCGACTTGTTGGCCAAGCTACTCTCGGCATTGGCTCCGTTGATCGAGGCGGGGTGCCAGTGCAGTACGGCATCCACGTCTTCAAACAGGCCCGCGCGGACCAGATACACTTTGCCCGAACCGCCTTCCTCGGCGGGCGTGCCATAGAATCGGATGGTGCCGGTCTGGCCTGTTTGGTCGAGCCAGTCCTTTACCGCGAGGGCGGCGCCCATAGAGCCCGCGCCGAACAGGTTATGGCCACAGGCCTGGCCACTGGTCTTCCCTTTGATGGGAGATGGGTAGGGCACTGCCGCCTGAGAAATGCCCGGCAGCGCGTCGAATTCACCGAGGATGGCGATCACGGGACTGCCGCTGCCATAGGACGCGATAAAGGCGGTGGGGATATCCGCGACGCCGCGGGTGATTGAAAATCCGGCTGTCTCTAGCACGCCTTGCAGCGTGGCGCTGCTCTCGGTTTCCAGATAACCCAGCTCGGCAAAATTCCAGAGCGCATCGGCGGTTGCGATGATGCTGTCGCGGTGTGCCGCCACCGACGCATTAACGGATGACTGGGCCCAGCCGTGCGCGGCGAGGGAAATCATGATGGTCGCTGAGAGTAATCGAATCATCGGGTTACCTATGGGCTGCTTGGTGGGCATCGCGCAGGCTAAAACCGCTGTATCGCGATCTCGCTTGCGCGCCCGAGTGTAGCGGTTTGATACTTATCTGTCCTGTGCAGATCGGCGATTGGTATCCGTTGGTGCTCAGGGATACAGTGAAGGCTCGGACCGCTTGGGACCGCGACAGACTTGGAGTAATCACATGACCAGCAATATTGTTTCCACCGCGTGGCTGAGCGAATCGCTGCAAGACCCGAAGCTCATAATTCTCGATGCGTCGTGGCATATGCCTGCCACGGGTCGATCGGGCAGCGAAGAATTCGACCAGCAGCGGCTGCCCGGGGCACGCTTTTTTGATATCGACAAGATCAGCGACAGCACTGCCGACCTGCCCCATATGCTGCCATCGGCCGACGACTTCGCGAGGGCTGTCGCTGCCCTCGGGATTGGCCAAGATACCCACGTTGTAATTTACGATGCGCTGGGGCTTTTCTCGGCGCCCCGCGCTTGGTGGATGTTCAAGGTCTTTGGTCACCCCTTCGTATCCGTGCTCGCCGGTGGCTTGCCAGCATGGCGACAATCGGGCTTCGCCGTTGAGACCACGCCACCCGCGTATCCACCCGGCGGCGGCGACTTCACCGGTGAGCGCGACGCTACTTGGATCGCGGACATGGCGCAGGTCGAAGCCGCCTTGGCGAGCGGCGACGCGGTGGTTCTCGACGCCCGATCTGCGGACAGATTCTCGGGTGCCCAACCTGAACCGCGTCCGGGTTTGCCCAGTGGGCACATGCCCCGCGCGAAGAATCTGCCCTTTCAGCAGGTCCTCGACCCACAGGGTAGCAATCTACGGCCGTCCCCTGAGCTTGCTTCGCTCTTCGCAACCTGTGGCATCACCCCGACAACCCCCGTGATTACGAGCTGCGGCAGTGGCGTCAGTGCCTGCATTTTGGGGTTGGCGCTCGCGGAAACCGGGATAAAACCCCAAATATATGATGGTTCCTGGTGTGAGTGGGCCAGTCGACAACCCGCCCACCAGATCGCGGTCGGGCAAAATCCGTAATTTGATAAAGGTATGCCCGGGCGGTTTCCTGTACCCTTCGGGCTGGGGTCAATCTATGGCTGATTGATGATGTTCCCGTGTCAGGGGTGGTCTGTTTGATCAAGCACACATTTTGTCGAATTTGTGAGGCCAGTTGCGCCCTTGATGTTGAGGTCGAGGCGGGTCGGGTGGTGGATATAGCCCCTCGAACAACGCATCGAGGCACCTTGGGTTTTGCGTGCATGAAGGGCCTTGCCCAGGCTGAGATGTACGATTCCCCCGACCGGCTTACCCAGCCGCTGAAACGGGTCGGCGATCAGTTTGAACCCATCAGCTGGGAGCAGGCCTTCCGTGAGATTGGGGCGCAGGTCCGCACCGAGCGACAGGTCAGCCCGCATCGCATTGGTATGTATGTGGGAACGGCGGCGGGTTTCAGTCTGCTCCATCCAATTTTTGCCCAGGGCTTTATGGACGGCACGGGCTCCCGCAATGTCTATAGCTCAGCGACTCAGGACTGCGCCAACCGCTTTGCGGCGGCACAGGCTGTTTATGGCTTTCCTTTTACCCAGCCCTTTCCCGATCTTGAGCATGTCGAGTATTTATTGGTGCTCGGCACCAATCCGGTGGTGTCGAAGTGGACTTTTTTACAGGTAGCCCATCCGGTCAAGCGATTGAAGGGCATTCTAAAACGGGGCGGCCGCGTCATGGTGGTCGATCCCCGCCACAATGAGACCGCCAAAGTGGCCGGGGAATATCAAGCGATTCGTCACGGTACTGACTGGTGGTTTGCACTCAGTATCTTACAGGTCACAGTGACCATTACGATGGGGTGAAAGACATCGTAGCGTGGGTGGCGGACTGGCCCCCCGAAGTCACCGCGGATATCACGGGCATTGCCCCTGAGGCTTTGCGCGCCATGGTGCAGGATTTTTGTTCGGCGAAGGGCGCTTCTATCATCACCGGCACCGGTGTTGGCATGAGTGGACAGGGCACCCTGGTGCAGTGGTTGGTAGAGGTCATCATCGCGCTGTCCGGAAATCTCGATCGACGGGGCGGCCACCTGGTGGGCGAGGGGATATTTGACTTCGCGGCCTACGCCAAGAAGAAAGGCCTGTTTTCGAGAGCAACGCGATCGCGTATTGGAGGCTTTCGCGAACTCAATGGCGCAATGCCCGGCGGCATTCTGGCCGATGAGATTCTTACCGAGGGCCCCGAACAACTCACGACCCTGTTTGTCACTGGCGGCAACCCACTGATGACCATGCCGGGGGCAGAGCGCTTGAAAACGGCTTTTGAGCGTTTGTCTTGCCTCGTCGTCACCGATATCTACTTGAATGAGACTGCGAGTTTGGCGCACTACGTGCTGCCCGCCACGACCCCCTTGGAGCGACCTGATCTGCCCTTTGTGTTTCCCCTCTTTTTAGGGATGCAGTCGATTCCCTATCTCGCTGCGACCGAGGCGGTGGTAGCGCCGCGAGCTGCTGTGCTCGATGAAGCGACAATTTATGTACGACTCGCGGCAGCCAGTGGCGTGGGTCTCTTTGGGAGTCGTGTGCTCACCGGGCTGTTAAACGCGATCACGCGGATCAACGGATTGTTGACCCGCGGGGCTCGGCATTTTCCCCAGCGCTGGCTTCTCGATCGCATCCTTCGTCACAATGACCAGCCCGCTTTCAACGCCTTGTTAGAACATCCGGACGGCCATCCCTGGCGAGGTGCTCGACCGGGGAGTTTTCTCGGTAAGCGCGTCACTACCGACAATGGCCGCGTTCAGCTCGCCCCCGCCGATTTCCTCGCGGAACTGCGTAAAGCCGCTGTCCTGCCGGAAAGTCATGACATCGAGCAACCGGTGTTCCGCCTGATTACCAAGCGCAGGCATAACACGCATAACAGCTGGACCCAAAATGTTGCGTCGCTTACCCGCGGCGAAAATGAGCAAACCAACGTGGTGTATATGCATCCCGACGACATGGAAGCGCTGGGGGTGGAAGCCGGGAACGCGGTTGATATCGCATCGCCGGCGGGGGCGATTCGGCTGCCTGTGGAAGCACTCACCGCGCTGCAAAATGGCGTAGTCGCGGTGCCCCATGGCTGGGGGCATCAGCATGCCGAGGGGCTGTCGGTGGCGAGTCGGTTGCGCGGCGCGAACGTGAATATTCTCGCGGCGGATGGCCCCGAGGCCATTGAGCCCTTGTCAGGGATGGCGCGCTTATCTGCGGTCCATGTCGCCATAACCAAAGCCGCGGGGCCGATAAATCCCGCGAGCTGGTCCGGGAGGTAACCGCCATGATTGTCGTGATGGTGGTCGACGCCTGGGATCAGCCTTTTAATGGCACCGTGGTGTCCTCTCGACGTTTTGCCGAGGCACTGCTGGCGCGGGGTGTTCAGGTGCGTGTGCTGGCGATTAGGGGGCGTGAACGAGAACTCCCGGGCGTGGAGCTGTTCGAGATGCCGAAGCTGTCGGTGCCGGGCCTCAATCACGTTATTGATCAGATGAGGGTACCGGTTGCCTTCCCCAACAGGGATATCATCAGAAAAGCCCTCGAAGGCGCCTCGATTTTGCACGTGCAATTTCCGCTTTTTGCGGCGGCGGTCGCGGTAACCGAAGCCAAGAAGCAGCGAATACCCGTGGTGTCATCGTTTCACTTGCAGCCAGAAAACATCCTCAGAAATCTGAAGCTGCCTAACGTGTTTTTCAAGCGCTGGATTTACGGCTTGATGCACCGATGGATCTATCTTCGGAGTGATCATATTCTGGCTCCCTCTCGCTTTGCCAAGCAGCTACTGGAGCGAGAAATGCCCGTCGATGTGCCGGTCGATGTGCTCTCCAATGGTATTCCTGAATACCAATTGAGAGCGTATCGATTACGCACCTCGATGCCCGAACAAATCAACGTGCTATGTGTGGGCAGGCTGGCGAGGGAAAAGCGCTACGATATCGTGATCGACGCCGTGGCGAAAAGCGCGTTCCGAGATCGACTGCGGGTGACCTTTGTCGGCTCGGGGCCGGTGGCTTCGGTATTAAAGCGCCGGAGTCAGGCTCGTGGTATCAATGCGCGCTTTGTCGCGCCCTCAGACAATGAATTAGAGGTGCTGTACCAGCAGGCTGATCTGTTTTTACATGCTGGCGAAAGTGAACTCGAGGGTATGTCGGTCATGCAGGCAATGGCAGCGGGTGTGCCGACCATCGTTTCCGACTCCGTTGACTCAGCCGCCTCTACGCTGATGACGCAGCAAATAGCGCGCTTTAGGTTTCCAAACCCGAGCCACTTGTCGTCACAGATAAACCTTCTTTGCGCGCCAGAGGGCCCGGTTGCGGTCTTAAGCGCGGCGGGGCACGCCGCCGCCCGCGGCTTAAAACTCGAGAATTCGGTCGCTCAGCTGGCCAGCACGTATCGCGCCTTGCTGGATACGCAAGTCCGCCGAGAAGAGGCTGACCGTGCGCTGGCTTGAGCGCTGGGCCGCAGGATGTTTTCAGCGGGGTTGGTCAGTGCTGGCCCTCGTGTTTGTGATCACGGGGCTCTTGGGGGGGTACGGCTTTGTCCACTTCGGGCTTAACTCCGATATGGACCGGGTAATCACGCCACGCGCTGCTGATACCTGGTACTACGAGGATGACCGGCTCAAGCGTGCTTTCCCCCAGTTTCGTCAGACGGTGTTGGTGGTGCTCAGTGGCAGCACGGCCGCTGACGTCAGCCGTGCCACCGACGGGCTGCTTGCACGAGTCCCGGATGATGGACTCATCGACCTGGTGACTGTACCGAATCGGGAGCCTCTGTTTGAATCTTCCTGGGCTTATTATGCAGAGCAGGACGCGTTTGATCAGCTGATCGAGGCGGCGCTCGCGTTGGGAGAAACCGGCAAACAGTTGCAATCAACCGGCGCTGTGGCAGGCCTCCTTCAGGGCGTGTCTCTGGCTCGGCTCTCCAACGATGAACAAACCGTCAATGCGCTCACTGAGTTGCTTCAGGAAGCCCACGACGGGATTACCGTTGATGAGTCGCTACCGGTGTTGCTGCAGAGCTTGGCGGGTGCGGATGGGCGTTTTTATGAGCTTGCTGTCGTCAGCGCCACACCAAATTTTGACGAACAGCTCCCCGCCGCGCGGATCGTGGGGTTAATCGAGGAATGGATTAGCGATATTGCCCCAGCCCATCCCAATGTTGACTTCGGATTGACGGGTGATTTGGTGCTCGCCAACGAAGAAATCAGTGATGCTCTGAGCGGGGTGAAACTTGCGGGTACGCTGTCCGTGATATTTCTGATTCTGGTTGTCACCTTTGGCGTGCGCTGTTGGCGCCTGACTCTTGGCTTGCTGCTGCTTATTTTCGTCGGCAGCATCTGGACGCACTCTCTCGCGATGGGGGTCGTAGGCACTTACAACACGCTTTCGTTGGCCTTTATCGTTATGTTTTTCGGATTAGGTGTGGATTTTGGTTTGCACTACGGCCTCGCGGTGGGCGAGTCGCCGGATGATGCGGCAGCAATCCAGAGTGCGGTGCGAAAAACAGGATCGGCGCTGGCGCTGTCAGCCCTGTCGACGGCACTGGCGTTTTTGTCCTTCACGCCCACCGAGTACACGGGTTTGGGGGAACTTGGCATTATTTCAGCGCTGGGTATGCTGGTGGCCTTCTTTCTGACACTCACCTTGTTGCCGGCTATTTTTGGTGTCGTAGGCTTACCCAAGCCGACCAAGGCCGTTGCCCCCCTCGGCGGCTGGACCTTACCTTCGCCGAAAGCCCTGCCCTCGCCCAAAATAGTCATCGGTTGCTGGTTGATTCTGGCTGGCGTGGGGATGCTGCCTGCCGGACATGCGAACTTTGATTACTCCGTCGCCGGGATGCGCAATTTACAGTCCCCGGGAATGCAGGTGCTGGAGCAACTTCAGCAGGCCGAACTGATGACCGATTACAGTATCTCCAGTCTTGTTTCCGAGCCGGACATGGCGTCAATCACCGAGGCCTTGAAAGCGTCACCTTCAGTGGCCTACGTCGCGTCGGTCGACGACTATCTGCCCGCGCGCAGTTCGACTGAGGTGCGTCGTGAGGCGCTGCTGGCGGCGGTGCGTGACCTGCTCGATGTCTGGGTTTTTCCCACCGTGAACAAAGCCGACCTAGAGCAGACTGTGGATGGCATATTTCAGACCGCGCAAGCTAGCAATGCGCTGAGTGACCTGATATTTGTTAGCAGACTGGGTCCTACCGAGCTGGCGCGACTCGAAGCCCACGTGCAAGGCTTGTTGAACGAGCGGCGCCATTGGTTTTCGGAGGCGTTTACCGCGCCGGTTCCGTCCCGCGATGCGCTGTCCCAGAGCACCCGCAGCAACTGGATGTACAACGACCAGTTTCGTCTCGAAATAGGGCCGGCTTTCAGTACGAGCAGCCGAGATAATATTGAGCAGTTTGTGTCCGAGGTGCGGTCGATAGTGCCGAACGCGGGCGGTCGTTCTGTCATCGAATTTGGCGTCGGCAGCGTGGTGGTGCGTGCCTTCCAGCAGGCAACCCTGATAGCCTGTTTAGGGATTGTACTGATTTTGGCCGTTTACTACCGAGGAATCTGGATGCCGGGGGTGATACTGTCGTCGCTGTTCATAACAACCATACTGACATTTGCCGTGATGGAACTTCTTGGTCTGTCACTCAACATGGCGAACGTGCTGGTTGTTCCGCTGATTTTGGGCTTGGGTATTGATTCTGCCATTCACGTGGCTCACCGCTATAGCATGTTGGGTGATGGGCAGGCGTTCATTCACTCGAGCACACCCCGGGCCGTGTTTTTATCGGCGATCACGACGGTGGCGACCTTTGCGTCGCTGATGTCGAGTAGTCATCAGGGTGCGGCTTCGTTGGGTCAGCTGCTTGCGATTGCCATTCCCATCATGGTGATCGTTACCTTTACACTGATACCCAGCTTGTTGGAATTAAGTCCGATGGGAAGTCGGCGCCGACTCACGGCGCACTAAGCGGAGGGAATCATGAAAATTCTATGGCAGCGGCCAAACCCTGACATGCCCAAGGCGGAGGCCCTGGTTCGTGTGACTGTCGCCTATGTGGTGGCCTTATTTGCCGCCGGGCTGTTCCTTGCTGTGACCGACTTCGGTGCACTCGGCGGCATGTTCCTCGCCGATGTGCTGGGAACGCTGGTGATTTTTGGCTTCAGTCGTTGGCATGCTAACAGCAGTTTTTATGATCCCTACTGGACGGTGATTCCGCCCTTGATGATGCTTGTGTGGATGGCGACTGGCGACAGCAGCTCGGTCACCCGTGAATTTGTGGTGCTGGCCTTGATTCTCTATTGGGCAACTCGGCTGACAACGCACTGGGCTTATTATTGGCCCGGGCTGCAGCACGAGGACTGGCGCTACCCTATGCTCCGAGAGCGCGCCAAGGGCAGCGCTGCACTCACCGATTTGCTGGGCATTCATGTGTTTCCGACGGTCCAGGTTTTTCTGGGCATGCTGCCTGTTTATGCGGTAACGCACCTGGCGACCCAGCCCTTGGGGTGGCTAGATCTTGTTGCCGCCGCAGTGACGTTTGGCGCGATCACCCTGCAAATGGCATCGGATTTTGAACTGCATGCCTTTGCGGAAAAAAGTGAGCCCGGGGATATTCTTGATACCGGGCTGTGGTCGTTATCCCGGCATCCCAACTATTTAGGGGAGATCGGATTGTGGGTGGGTTTGGCGCTGTTTGGTATAGCCGCGTTCCCCGCGGGTATTTGGTGGTGTAGTGTTGGTGCGATTGCGATGATCCTGATGTTCCGTTTCGCCAGTATTCCGATGACGGAAAAGCGCTCCCTGGCCCGCCGCCCTGCCTATAGCGAGACCATGAAGCGTATTCCCATGTTACTCCCACGTCTGGGTCGACGGCGTGACGCCTGAGCGAATTAGCCCGGGGGTGTTGGTCCTACGGCGGGCATCCCGGAATGATATTCGTACTGCTGGTTTGCTGTTGTCTTTAGGGCTGCAACAGCGACACGCTTGTTCGATTTTTTGAGCGAGGATCGCCATGCCATCGACGCCGTCATCGCCCAAAGACATGCTCGCTTCCCTGTGGGAGTCTTTTCGTGTGGCTCCCGCAAACCCTCCCGTTGGCAGCAACCGCGTGTTGGGTCGTCTGGTCGCGCACTTCCTCGTGCTTGCGGTGGTGCCTCTGATGGTCATTATGGTGGCGGGTGCACTTATCGACAGCGGCGTGTCTTCAACAAGCACGCGTATATCGATTGCCTGGCTGTGTTTGGTGCTGCCCTTTTCGCTGTTCTGGGGTCGACTCCCCGAGCGAGTTGTCCGTGGACTCATCCTGTTGGCATTGGCACTGGTCCAGCTGCGTTGGACAGCGGGCTGGCTCGTGCTCGATACCCAGGATGTGTTCGCGTCGATACTAACTGGCCTGATTTTTACGCCACTGCTACTGTTTATTGTTGCCCTGCTTGAGGGTAGACGCAACGGCGTGTTGATAGGACTGGTGGTTGCTCTCAACATGGGAGGGGCTGTCATCCTGGGGGCTTTTCGTGAAGAGCTTGCCCCCCTGTCTCTAGCGGATCCACGCTTGGGGGTCCCAACATTTGTGCTCATGCTGGTTTACGCCGTGGTGGTAAACATTTGGTCCTCTCAACAAGAGCAGTTGCAAGATACCGAGCTCCAAGCGGCAACGCTTAAGCAAAAAGCGAACGTGGATCTCGAGACCGGACTCCTCAACCGAAGCGGCTTGGAGATGGTGGCAACGGGCTGGAGTCAACGAGGACACGCCTTTGCCTTGCTGTTACTCCAGCGCGACGAAATGGACGCATTGGCGGCCTCGCTGGGCGATCAACACCGTAGCGTGACGCAAGTTGAGGTGGCCCGACGGTTGGAAGAGTCGGCCGACGACTCGACCACTATCGCCCGTTGGAGTGAGGATAGTTTTCTGCTGCTGTCCCATCGTGCCGACCGCGAAAGTATTGAGCGCCTGGCGCAAAAAGTACGCCGCGGTATTTCTTCTACCGGGAAAACTGAGCTCTCCATGAATCTGTCGGTGAGCATTGGATTCACCGTGGTTGGCGCCGATGAGGAATTCGATCGTGCGCTCTTGCGCGCTGAGGCGGCGCTGACTGACGCCATGACCTCGGGCAATTGTGTTCGCTCTCGTTGGCTGATGCAGTAGTCGGGGTTGAGGCGCTAAAGCTGCCCAACATCGAGCGGTGCATTAAAGTTAAATAGCAACGACATCCAACCGTCCAAAAACGACTCAAGCGCAGGGTTGGTCTTTAAGCGACAAGCCCCTTGGCGGTGCAGCTTCAGGCGTTGAGGCTGTTTCAACTTGCCACGGGTATCACATAATCGTGCTGAAACCCGCACAAACGCTAACTTTTCAAGAGCGCTGGTCACGAGGACAGTCAGTTCGGGGAGTGCGCCTGACTGGACACGCCACGATTCGTGGGATGACGATGTCGCTGGGTCGTCCGAAACCGTATTGATCCTGATTATGTTTATTCCAATAATGCGCGCCATTAGCACCGGGGAGGCCGGTTAATCCGCGGTGTCAGCAGGCGTAAGCCTAGGGTAGATGATGCCTCTATTTGGGCTCTCCGTGTCGATGCACGGCGAGCCTGGGATGGGGGCGCGGTGTGAGGAGAGAGGCAAGACCATGCGTTCCGATATCGAAATAGCTCAGGCGGCAGACATTAAGCCTATTGTGGAGATCGCCGATCTGCTCGGTATACCCGAGCAGGCGCTGGAACCCTATGGGCGAACCAAGGCCAAGGTGGACCTCGGATGGCTTCACGAGCAGCCCATCCGCGACGCGTCCAAGTTGATTTTGGTGACCGCCATCAGCCCGACACCGGCGGGTGAGGGCAAGACCACCACGACGGTAGGTCTTGGTGATGCGCTTCGCAAGATTGGTAAAGACGCCATGATTTGCCTGCGTGAGCCGTCGCTCGGTCCGGTCTTTGGTATGAAAGGCGGAGCAGCGGGAGGGGGCTATGCGCAGGTGATCCCTATGGAGGATATCAATCTGCATTTCACCGGCGATCTTCATGCTATTGGGGTGGCCAACAATCTGCTCGCCGCTCTTTTGGATAATCACATCCACCATGGCAATGCGCTGGGCATCGATGTCCGTCGGGTGTCCTGGAAACGGGTGCTGGATATGAATGATCGGGCCCTGCGTGACATCACGGTTGCCTTGGGGGGGGTCGGCAACGGTTATCCCCGTGAGGATGGTTTCGATATCGTTGTGGCCTCGGAGATCATGGCGATCTTTTGTCTGGCGAAAGACCTCGATGACCTGAAACAACGCATTGGCAAAATCGTGGTGGCTTACACCCGTGACAAACAACCAATTTGTGCCAGTGACATAAAAGCAGAAGGCGCTCTCACGGCCATACTCAAGGATGCCTTGGCACCCAACCTCGTGCAGACTCTGGAAGGAACGCCGGCGTTTGTGCACGGTGGGCCCTTCGCCAATATTGCCCACGGTTGCAACAGCGTTATTGCAACCCGCGGTGGTTTGCGCCTCGCCGACTATGTGGTGACCGAGGCGGGCTTTGGTGCTGATCTCGGTGCCGAGAAATTCATCGACATCAAGTGTCGCAGCGCGGGTATTCATCCGTCCGCGGCGGTACTGGTCGCGACCATAAGAGCGCTCAAGTTTCACGGCGGGGTGAAGACGCCCGATCTGAATAATGAGAACGTGGAGGCATTGCGTTCGGGGCTCAGTAATTTGGAGCGCCACGTCAGAAACATTCGCGACCATTACGGCATCAGCCCCGTGGTATCCATTAACCGGTTCTTGTCGGACACTCAGGCGGAGATTGATGCGCTGATGGCCCACTGCGAGGGGCTCGGGGTTCCGGTAACGCTCGCCAGTCACTGGGCCGATGGGGGCGAGGGCGCAGTGGATCTGGCCCACAAAGTGGTCGAGATCTGTGAAGCAGATTCCCAGGCGGGTGCCTCGGCCCACACCTCCTTTGTGTACCCGGATTCTGCCTCGCTGTTTCAAAAAGTGGAGCTGATCGCGACCAAGATCTATGGTGCATCCGAGGTGACCGCCAGTACCAAAGTACGCAATCGGCTGCGTGAGCTAACCGACGAGGGCTACGCCCATTTGCCGGTGTGCATCGCCAAGACCCAGTATTCGTTTTCCACCGACCCGCAGCTACTGGGCGCGCCATCGGATCATGCGATGGATATTCGCGAGGTGCGCTTGTCGGTAGGGGCGGGGTTCATTGTGGTGGTATGCGGCGACATCATGACCATGCCGGGCTTACCCAAAACGCCGGCAAGTGAAAATAT
>CBFHQV010000002.1:0-85508 GCA_965658055.1 Luminiphilus sp.
TGGTGTTTGCCAATCCTGGCTCCGAAGGAGCCGTTGTTAATTTTAAGCCTCAGTACGAGAACTATATCGGTGGTCAATGGGTCGCACCGGTAGAGGGTCAGTATTTCGGCAACATCTCGCCAGTTAATGGTGAAGAGTTCTGCAAGATCCCGCGCTCAACGGAGGCGGACATCAACCTCGCGTTGGATGCCGCCCACGCCGCTAAGGACGCCTGGGGTGCAACCCCCGTGACCGAGCGGTCAAACGTGCTGCTAAAAATTGCTGATCGCATCGAGGCCAATCTTGAAATGCTTGCAGTCGCGGAAACGTGGGATAACGGTAAAGCAGTCCGAGAGACGCTGGCCGCGGACCTGCCGCTTTGTGTCGATCACTTCCGATATTTTGCAGGGTGTATACGCGCCCAAGAAGGGTCGATGGCGGAAATTGATCCGACAACCGTTTCGTATCATGTTCATGAGCCGCTCGGCGTTGTCGGCCAGATTATTCCCTGGAATTTCCCGCTGCTGATGGCTTGCTGGAAAATTGCGCCGGCACTTGCGGCGGGCAACTGCACCGTATTGAAGCCGGCTGAGCAAACCCCGGCATCGGTATGTTTGCTGATGGAGTTGATCGGCGACCTGATCCCCGCTGGGGTGGTGAACGTGGTAAACGGCTATGGCGCAGAGGCTGGACAGGCACTGGCCACCAGCAGCCGCATTGCAAAAATTGCCTTTACGGGCTCTACCGCCATCGGTCATCACATTCTTTGCTGTGCTGCTGAGACGCTGATTCCCTCCACCGTAGAGCTCGGTGGTAAGTCGCCCAATATCTATTTTGCCGACGTTATGGATCAGAGTGATGAATTCATCAGCAAGGCCGTAGAAGGCATGGTGCTCGGCTTCTTGAATCAGGGAGAGGTCTGTACCTGTCCGTCCCGCGCGCTGATTCATGAGGACATCTACGAGCCTTTCATGGAGATGGTCATTGAGCGCACCAAGAAAATTACCCGTGGTAATCCGCTTGACCTCAATACCATGGTGGGGGCACAAGCCTCGCAGGAACAGTTCGACAAAATCATGAGCTACCTGCAGATAGGCCGTGAAGAGGGCGCTGAAATTCTGATCGGCGGTGACGTTGAGCAGGTCGATGGCTTCGGCGGCGGTTTTTATATTCAGCCAACCTTCTTCAAGGGTAACAACCAGATGCGCGTGTTTCAGGAAGAAATCTTTGGCCCGGTTGTTGGTATCACCACGTTTAAAACAGAAGAGGAAGCCTTGGCGATAGCGAATGATACCGAGTATGGATTAGGCGCCGGACTTTGGACGCGTGATACCAACCGCGCTTACCGCATGGCGCGTGGTATTCAGGCAGGTCGAATATGGATGAACTGCTACCACGCTTATCCCACCCACGCGGCGTTTGGTGGCTATAAAAAGTCTGGCATCGGCCGCGAAGGGCACAAGGTGACCCTCGAACATTACCAACAGAAGAAAAACCTGTTGATCAGCTACGGTGACAGCCCGCTCGGCTTTTTCTAGCGAGCTCTAGCGAGAACCTGTTCCCCCCGGCCCACTAGCCATGCGCCGGGGGATTACTGCGAGCTGTCGGAATGCCGGCTATGTCCGTTAGAATGCGCGCTGATCAAGCAGTAATGTGTGCATCATGGTGTCAGCACAACTCAGTCGACAGGAATTTGAAGCGGCGCTCCGGAACATGGGCGCCCGCTATCATATTCATCATCCCTTTCACCGCGCGATGTACGCCGGGGAGCTTTCCGTTCGTCAGATACAGGGCTGGGTAGCCAATCGTTATTACTATCAGGTGATCATCCCCCAGAAGGATGCTGCGATACTGGCAAACTGTCCGGATCGAGAAGTGCGGCAGGACTGGGTGCAGCGCATTATCGATCATGACGGCACTGGCGACGATCCCGGTGGGATAGAAGCCTGGCTGCTCCTCGCAGAGGCTGTCGGCCTCTCTCGCGACGAGGTCATCGATCAGCGATACGTTTTACCCGGCGTGCGATTTGCCGTGGACGCCTACCTCAACTTCGCACGGGCAGCGACCTGGCAAGAAGCTGCTTGCTCGTCGCTAACCGAGCTGTTTGCGCCCGAAATTCACCAGTCTCGACTCGATTCATGGCCTGATCATTACCCATGGATAAGTGCTAGGGGCTTAAGCTATTTCCGGAAGCGCTTAAATGAAGCTCGGCGAGATGTAGAGCACGGGCTACGGATTACATTGGATTACTTTCATACCCCCGAGCAGCAAAGCCACGCTCTTGGGTTATTACAATTCAAGCTAAATATTCTGTGGTCCATGCTCGATGCCATGACACTCGCGTACTGCCACCAGGAGCCGCCATTCCACACCTGTGAAGGCGAGCCTTATCCACTGCCGCCCGGAGTCACACCATGAGGTCCACCGATATTCCGCAGCTGCACCCTCACCTCAGATTTCAGTGGGAACCTGCTCAGGATGCATACGTGTTGCTCTACCCCGAGGGAATGGTGAAGCTCAATGGCTCGGCGGGCGAGATTCTGGCAGTCTGCGATGGTGAGCGGTCGGTCGCCGACATCATCGCTGTGCTCGAAAAAAAATTTCCTGAAGCCCCCGATATTGGTGCGGACATTATCGAATTTTTGACCACTGCCCGTGCTAACCAGTGGCTTGTCAGTGACTGATAATATCGGACCTCCTCTCTGGCTGTTGGCGGAACTGACTTATCGGTGTCCGCTGCAGTGTCCCTATTGTTCCAACCCGCTTAATTTGCACCCGGGAGCCAGTGAGCTCGATACCGAAGAATGGAAGCGGGTGTTGTCCGAAGCTCGGGCACTTGGCGCTGCCCAGCTGGGCTTTTCCGGGGGCGAGCCGCTGGTGCGGCAGGATCTGGAGGCCTTGGTCGGTCATGCGCGGGGCCTTGGGTTTTACACCAATTTAATTACCTCGGGGGTGGGCCTTAGCACCGAGCGTATTTCGGCCCTCAAAACCGCGGGGCTGGACCATATACAAATCAGCTTCCAATCGACCGACGAGGAGCTGGCGGAGTTGATCTCGGGCAGTGGAAAGGCCCACGCCCAGAAAGTGGCTATGGCCAAAGCGGTTAAAGCCGCAGGGTATCCCATGGTTCTCAATGTGGTGCTGCACAGGCATAACATCGATCAAGTTCCAGCCATTATTGAGTTGGCAGAGTCGCTATCCGCGGATTACCTCGAGTTAGCCAACACCCAGTATCACGGGTGGGCGCTTCAGAATCGGGATGAGCTCATGCCTAGCCGCGGGCAGATTGAAACCGCCGAGGCGGCAGTTAACGCCTGGCGAGAGGCAAATCCGGGTGGCATGAAACTATTCTTCGTGGTTCCCGATTACTTTGAAGAGCGCCCGAAACCCTGCATGAACGGGTGGGGCTCGATGTTTTTAACGGTAACCCCCGAGGGGCGGGCGCTGCCTTGCCACAGTGCGGCTATTTTGCCTATGGATTTTCCTGACCTGCGCGTTCAATCAGTCCGGGAGGCGTGGTTCGAATCGGCCAGTTTCAACCGCTATCGAGGGGAGGGCTGGATGCAGGCCCCCTGTCGAGAGTGCCCCGAGCGAGGCAAGGATTTTGGGGGGTGTCGCTGCCAGGCCTTCGCCCTGACCGGCGATGCGGCGGCTGCCGACCCGGTGTGTACGCTATCTCCCCATCGCGAGCTTGTTGATGAGGCCCTGAGCCTCGCCGAGGGTCATCGCCAACGAGCGCCCTCGCCCCTGCTGTTCCGTAACCTCGCCAACAGCGGGGATCTTATTGCGAGTACGGGCCCCGCCTAGGAGGCCCTCTCGCCTTTTAGAGCCCTTGATGGTGGCCAGGGGCCGCGTTTGGCTTGTCGCGCACCGGCCAAACTGTGAATTTTGCTCACCGGGCTGAAAGCCTGAAATAAAGCCAAATCCCGTGTTGACACCCCCATGGGGCATCCGTAAACTTCGCACTCTTTTTTGCGGGGTACCCTGCGCGGCATCCCGGCTTTTTCAGGAGTAGTAAAGTGCAAAATCAGCGCATTCGTATTCGCCTCAAGGCCTTCGATCACAAACTGATCGACCAGTCGACGCAAGAGATTGTTGAAACTGCGCGCCGCACAGGTGCTCAGGTTCGCGGTCCTATTCCGCTCCCCACCAAGAAAGAGAAATTCACTATTTTGGTGTCTCCCCACGTCAACAAAGACGCGCGGGATCAGTACGAAATTCGCACGCACAAGCGACTTCTGGACATCGTGGAGCCCACCGAGAAGACGGTGGACGCCTTGATGAAGCTCGACCTGGCGGCTGGTGTAGAAGTTCAGATCAGCCTCGGTTGAGGACAATTTAGCAAGACCTGCCCGGGGATCCGGGTGTGTAACGTTCTCGACGCCCATTGGGATAAGAGGACGGCCATAGAGGGTATAGCCCCGTACACTGTGAGGTTAAAACCATGACTATTGGTGTAGTCGGCCGTAAGTCGGGCATGACGCGAGTCTTTACCGATGAAGGCGTATCAGTACCAGTGACCGTAGTGGAAGTGCTTCCAAACCGAGTCACTCAAATCAAAGAGCTCGAGACCGATGGGTATCGAGCGATTCAGGTCACAACGGGCGACCGTAAGGCCTCAAAAGTCAGCAAGCCGGAAGCCGGGCATTTCGCCAAGGCTGGAATTACCGCGGGCGAAGGTCTGTGGGAGTTCCGCATTGAGGGTTCCGACGAAGCTTTTGAGGTGGGTTCCGAGCTGACTGTTGAGCGATTTGAGCAGGGCCAGAAGGTGGATGTTGCTGGGCGCTCCAAGGGCAAGGGATTCCAGGGTGCGATCAAGCGCTGGAATTTCCGTACTCAGGACGCAACGCACGGTAACTCACTGTCACACAGGGCCCCAGGTTCCATAGGTCAGTGCCAGACTCCCGGACGTGTATTCAAAGGGAAGAAAATGGCCGGCCATATGGGTGCAGAGCGTGTCACTACGCAAGGTCTTGAAGTCGTTCGTATCGACGTCGAGCGCAACTTGTTGCTGATTAAGGGCGCTGTGCCCGGAGCACCAGGTGGCCACGTCATTGTTCGTCCGACGGTAAAAGGTTAACGGGGGCTAGACTGTGGAATTGAGTGTCGTTAAGCCCGGCAATGCAGCAGCAGGCACGGTATCAGTGTCGGAAGCTACATTTGCCCGAGAATACAATGAAGCTCTGGTTCACCAGGTCGTCACAGCTTTTTTGGCTGGCGCACGGCAGGGTACCAAGGCGCAGAAGACGCGTGCGGAAGTCGCTGGTGGCGGCCGTAAACCCTGGCGTCAGAAGGGCACCGGTCGTGCTCGCGCGGGCACCATTCGCTCGCCGATCTGGCGCTCTGGTGGCACCACGTTTGCGGCTAAGCCGCAGGATCACAGCCAAAAGGTCAATCGCAAGATGTACCGTGCGGCAATGCGTTCGATTCTGTCGGAGCTGGCGCGCACCGACCGATTGGTCGTTGTTGAAGGTCTCGGCGTTGAGCAGCCCAAGACCAAGCTTTTGGTCGAGCAGCTGAAGGGCCTGGGCGTTGAAAACGTACTGATCATCTCTAGTGAGATTGATGAGAACCTGTACTTGGCTTCTCGTAACTTGCACAAGGTAGACGTGTGCGACGTTGATGCCGTTGACCCGGTAAGCCTGATTGCCTTTGACAAGGTGCTGGTCACTGTCGATGCAGTGAAAAAGTTTGAGGAGGCGTTAGCATGAACCAGGAGCGTGTTTTTCAGGTTCTGCTTGGACCTCATATGTCGGAGAAGGCTGCTATTGCAGTAGAAAACGGTAATCAGTACGTCTTTAAGGTCGCCATCGATGCTACCAAGACCGAAATTCGCACTTCCGTGGAGAAGTTGTTCAACGTCAAAGTCGACGATGTCAGGACGCTTCGCGTGAAGGGAAAGAGAAAGCAAAACCGATTTGGCTGGGCGACCAAGCCGACTTGGAAAAAAGCCTACGTAAGGCTGGAGCAGGGTCAAGAAATTGACTTTGCTTCCGTGAGTTAAGGGGACGGTTGCTATGCCAGTTGTAAAGAGTAAACCGACATCGGCGGGCCGCCGTCACCAGGTTAAGGTGACGAATGCCGAGCTGTACAAAGGCCGTCCGCACGCGCCACTGCTGGAGAAAAAGTCCAAAACCGGTGGTCGTAACAACCTGGGCCGCATCACCACGCGTCACATTGGCGGTGGTCATAAGCAGCATTATCGGGTCATTGACTTCAAGCGCACCAAGGACGGCATTCCCGCCAAGGTAGAGCGCATTGAATACGATCCAAATCGCACCGCACACATTGCGCTGGTGCTTTACACCGACGGCGAGCGTCGCTACATCTTGGCTCCCAAAGGTGTTTCCGCCGGTGACGTCCTGTATTCAGGTTCCGCCGCGCCAATCAAGGCTGGTAACTGCCTGCCTATCCGTAATATTCCTGTGGGTGCTGTTATCCACGCTATTGAATTGAAGCCCGGTAAGGGCGCTCAGCTTGCCCGCTCAGCAGGTGCATCTGTGCAGCTGGTTGCCCGCGAAGGTCAGTACGCCACGATTCGTCTGCGTTCGGGCGAGATGCGCAAGGTGCCAGTTGATTGCCGCGCGACTTTGGGCGAGGTATCAAATTCTGAGCACAGCCTCCAGAAGTTGGGCAAGGCGGGTGCTGCACGCTGGCGAGGCGTCCGTCCGACGGTTCGCGGTGTGGCGATGAACCCGGTCGACCACCCCCACGGTGGTGGTGAGGGTCGTACCTCCGGAGGTCGTCATCCTGTGTCTCCTTGGGGTGTGCCAACCAAGGGCTACAAGACCCGAAAGAACAAGCGAACCGACGGCTTTATTGTGCGTCGTCGCAACAAGAAATAATCGCTGAAGGAATCGGAAGCTATGCCACGTTCATTGAAAAAAGGCCCCTTCATCGACCTTCACTTGCTTAAGAAGGTTGAAGCCGCGGTTGAAAGTAACGATCGACGCCCGATCAAAACCTGGTCTCGTCGATCCATGATTTCCCCCACCATGGTGGGCCTCACGATTGCGGTCCATAACGGTCGGCAGCATGTCCCCGTTCTGATAAACGAAGACATGGTGGGCCACAAGTTGGGTGAGTTTGCAGTAACCCGTACATTTAAGGGCCACATCGTAGACAAGAAGGCCAAGCGTTAAGGCCGTTGGAGAAAGAGACGATGGAAGTATCAGCAAAACTCCGCGGCGCGCGTATCTCCGCGCAAAAAGCCCGATTGGTCGCCGACCAAGTGCGTGGCAAGCCCGTGGGTGAGGCGCTCAACTTGCTTGAGTTCAGTACCAAGAAAGCCGCTCATCTGGTTCGTAAAGTGCTGAATTCGGCGATTGCTAACGCCGAGAACAACGAGGGTGCAGACGTCGATGAGCTGCGCATATCGACCGTTTTTGTCGATGAGGGATTAACCATGAAGCGCATGCGTGCGCGAGCAAAGGGTCGTGGTGATCGAATATTCAAGCGAACTTGTCACATCACTGTGAAAGTTGCGGACAGCGAAGGCTAAAGGGGACTGACGCATGGGTCAGAAGGTACATCCAACGGGTATTCGCCTTGGTGTGGTCAAGGATCACAACTCAGTGTGGTATGCGGATAGCAAGAACTACGCGAAAAATCTAATCAGCGACCTTGAAGTGCGTGACTACGTGCTTAAGAAGCTGGATGCCGCATCCGTCAGCCGGGTCGTTATTGAGCGTCCTGCGCAGACTGCTCGCGTCATTATTCACACAGCGCGGCCCGGTATTGTGATCGGCAAGAAAGGCGAAGATGTTGAAAAGCTGCGCCAAGAGCTCAGCGCCAAGATGGGCGTGCCAGTCCATATCAATATCGAAGAAATTCGCAAGCCTGATTTGGATGCGCGCTTGGTCGCTCAAAACGTCGCTCAGCAGCTTGAGCGCCGGGTGATGTTCCGCCGGGCTATGAAGCGGGTTGTTCAAAACGCGATGCGTCAAGGCGCTGAGGGTATCAAGGTACAAGTTGGCGGTCGTTTGGGTGGCGCGGAAATCGCGCGCTCAGAGTGGTATCGCGAAGGTCGGGTGCCCCTGCACACACTGCGCGCAGATATCGATTATGCGACTTATGAAGCCCATACCACCTACGGCGTGATTGGCGTCAAGGTATGGATCTTCAAGGGTGAAGTTATTGGTGGCGACGATGAGGGCCAGGAACCTCGTCGCGCGGCGGCCAGCTAAGCCGGTAGGGGACTGAAACATGCTGCAACCTAAACGTACAAAATTCCGCAAGATGCAAAAGGGCCGTAACCGCGGCCTCGCAGAGCGTGGAAGCAAGGTTAGCTTCGGCGAATACGCGTTGAAAGCGACTGGCCGTGGGCGTATCACAGCCCGTCAGATCGAAGCAGCTCGTCGAGCCATGACCCGTCACATTAAGCGTGGCGGAAAGATTTGGATTCGGATTTTCCCCGACAAGCCGATCACGGGTAAGCCCCTCGAGGTTCGTCAGGGTAAAGGTAAGGGTAACGTCGAGTATTGGGTAGCGCAGATCCAGCCGGGTCGTGTGCTCTATGAAGTAGAGGGTGTGTCGGAAGATCTGGCCAGAGAAGCGTTTCAACTTGCGGCCGCAAAGCTTCCGGTACAAACCACGTTTGTGAAACGGTCGGTGATGTGATGAAAGCGAGTGAACTTCGTGACAAGTCAGTAGAGGAACTCAACGGTGAGTTGCTCAAGCTGCGTGAAGAGCAGTTCAAGCTGCGCATGGCAAAGTCCACGGGTCAACTTGGGCAGACTCATCTGCTTAAGCAAACCAAGCAGGACATTGCCCGCGTGAAGACCGCATTGAACCAGAAGGTAGAAGGCTAATGGCAGCAGGAGAAAAGCGCACTCGGACCCTGCAGGGCCGTGTTGTCAGCGACAAGATGGACAAGACGATTACGGTCTTGGTTGAGCGGCGCGTAAAGCACCCGGTGTATGGGAAATACATTACCCGTTCTTCGAAGGTGCATGCGCATGACGAGAGCAACTCGGCTGGCATGGGTGACACCGTGCTCGTGGCTGAGTCTCGCCCGCTGAGCAAGACTAAAACCTGGACCTTAGTAGAAGTAGTTGAGACAGCCACGGCGATCTAATGAGCGCTTGGCCGATTGCGGTGTTGAGCCGCGGTTTGGAGTAAAAAAATGATTCAGACCCAGTCGTATTTGGAAGTCGCAGACAACAGCGGGGCCCGCCGAGTCATGTGCATTAAGGTGCTCGGTGGTTCCAAGCGTCGATATGCCCGTGTCGGTGATCTGATCAAGGTCACGGTCAAAGAGGCTATCCCCCGTGGCAAGGTCAAGAAGGGCCAGGTCATGACGGCCGTTGTTGTTCGCACCAAGAAAGGCGTTCGTCGTCCCGATGGCTCGCTGATTAAGTTCGATGAGAACGCAGCGGTATTGCTCAACGCGCAGCAAGCTCCTATTGGTACTCGAATTTTTGGACCGGTCACCCGCGAGTTGCGTGGTGAGAAGTTCATGAAAATTATCTCGCTGGCGCCAGAAGTTATCTAAGCGGTCAGCAGGAGGATTAAAGGTCATGGCAAAGATTAAGCGCGACGATGAAGTCATCGTGTTGACAGGCAAGGACAAGGGCAAGCGAGGGACAGTGCGTACCGTGCTGGACGACGACCGCGTGATTGTGTCCGGTGTCAACATGATGAAAAAGCACACCAAGCCGAATCCCCAGATGGGTGTTACGGGTGGCATTGTCGAGAAAGAGGCACCGATACAGGTGTCTAACATCGCGATTTTTAACCCGGCGACCAGCAAGGCTGATCGCGTGGGTTATCAAGTAATGGATGGCGGTAAGAAAGTTCGAGTCTATAAATCCAGTGGAGAACAGATTGACGTCTGAGCAGAGCTCAGCGCAGTTGAGGTAGCGAATAATGGCAACCCTTAAGGATAAATACCGAGGTGAAATTGCTCCCAAGCTCAAAGAAGAGCTGGGGCTGAGCAATCCCATGGCGGTTCCCCGCATTACCAAGATCACACTCAATATGGGTGTTGGTGAAGCAGTGGGCGATAAGAAAGTATTGGAAAATGCATTATCCGATATGGAGAAAATCGCCGGGCAGAAGCCTGTCGTCACCAAGTCGCGTAAGTCGATTGCCGGCTTCAAGATTCGCGATGGCTGGCCTATTGGTTGCAAGGTCACTCTTCGCGACGAACGCATGTATGAGTTTCTTGAGCGCTTGGTCAGTATCGCGATCCCACGTATCCGCGATTTCCGTGGACTAAGCGCCAAGCAGTTTGATGGTCGCGGCAACTTTGCCATGGGCGTCACCGAGCAAATTATTTTCCCTGAGATTAACTACGACGAAGTCGACGCGTTGCGCGGTATGGACATCACCATTACCACAACGGCGACCAACGATGAGCACGGTCGCGCTTTGTTGCGTGCCTTTAACTTCCCGTTCAAGAGCTGAGGAATCGAAAGCGATGGCGAAGAAGTCAATGATTGCCCGAGAAGAGAAGCGTGCACGCACAGTGGCCAAGTACGCGGCAAAGCGGGCGCAACTGAAAGAGATTATTGCCAGTGCTTCCTCCTCTGATGAGGAGCGATGGGATGCGCAGATCGCGCTCCAGAAGCTGCCCCGCAATTCGAGTCCTGTCCGACAGCAGCGTCGCTGCCAGGTGACCGGGCGGCCTCACGGGGTTTACAGAAAATTCGGCCTTTGCCGCAACAAATTGCGCGAGGCTGCCATGCGTGGCGATGTGCCTGGCTTGGTTAAGTCCAGCTGGTAACGGAGTAGAAGATTATGAGCATGCAAGATCCTATCAGCGACATGTTGACCCGCCTGCGCAACGCGCAAATGGCAGGCAAAAAGTCGGTTGAGATGCCCGGGTCCAAACTAAAGGCAGCGCTTGCCAAAGTATTGGCAGAAGAGGGTTACATCGGCGCATTTAACCTGGATGCGAGCAGTGGCAAGCCCAGGTTGTCGATAGAGCTTCGTTATTTTGATGGAAAGCCGGTTATCGCTGAGATTCATCGCGTAAGCCGACCTTCCTTGCGACAGTACGCGTCAAAAGGGGAATTGCCCTCAGTGCGCGGTGGTTTGGGTTGCGCCATTGTCTCCACTTCCAAAGGGGTGATGACTGATCGTGCAGCTAGAGCGGCGGGTGTGGGCGGCGAAGTCCTCTGCACCGTTTTCTGATTCGACGTATCTGAAGAGCAGACTGAGTTATGTCACGAGTTGCAAACAATCCGGTTACTTTACCGAAGGGTGTTGAAGTCAACATCAATGCGGGCAAGGTCTCTGTCAAGGGTGGCAAGGGTACCCTCGAGATGGATCTGGTCGACGGTATTGGTATCGAAGTTGAGGAAGGTCAGGCAAAAGTTGTCTACGACTTCGATACCAATCGCGCCATGGCCGGGACCACGCGGGCATTACTTAACAATCTTGTTGTCGGTGTCAGCGAAGGCTGGCAAAAGAAGTTGGTGTTGAATGGCGTTGGTTATCGAGCCAAAGCGTCGGGTAATACGGTCAATTTAACAATCGGCTTGTCTCATAACGTCGATTACGAGTTGCCGAAGGGGCTATCCGCTGAGACACCAACACAGACCGAAATCGTGATCAGCGGTACAGACAAGCAGGCAGTCGGCCAGGCAGCAGCGGAGATCCGCGCTTTCCGTCCGCCAGAGCCTTATAAGGGCAAAGGTATTCGTTACGACGATGAGTACGTCCGTCGTAAAGAAGCCAAGAAAAAGTAAATAGGTAGGCCAATGAACGAGAAAGTTGAATCACGTCAGCGAAGAGCACGCAAGTCACGTGTTCGGATGCGCACTGCGCGTGTCACGCGACTCACAGTCCATCGTACGCCGCGGCATATTTATGCGCAGGTGATCGGCCCCGAGGGCGATCGCGTGCTGGCGAGCGCATCGACACTGGATAAAGATCTTCGCTCTGGTGCGACGGGAAACATCGACGCTGCTGCCAAGGTGGGTGCGCTTATTGCTGAGCGCGCTAAAGCGGCTGGCGTTACCGAAGTGGCCTTTGATCGCTCTGGATTCAAGTACCACGGTCGGGTCAAGGCGCTGGCGGATGCCGCGCGTGAAGGCGGATTGGAGTTTTAAGCATGGCGTATAACGATCAGAAGAAGCAGGGCGATAGAGACCAGCGTACTGAGGGCGATCTTCAGGAAAAGCTGGTGCAGGTCAATCGCGTTGCCAAGACCGTTAAGGGTGGTCGCATCATGAGCTTCACGGCGTTGACCGTGGTGGGTGATGGTAAGGGCCGTGTCGGTTATGGACGTGGCAAGGCGCGCGAAGTGCCAGTGGCGATCCAGAAAGCCATGGAAGCGGCGCGCCGCAATATGGTCAAGGTTGAGTTGGTCGAGGGTACGCTGCAGTACCCGGTGAAGGCCGCCCACGGTGCATCAAAGGTATACATGCAGCCCGCATCAGAAGGTACGGGTGTAATTGCAGGCGGCGCGATGCGAGCTGTGTTGGAACTGGCTGGAGTCCACAACGTATTGGCCAAGTGCTACGGCTCAACCAACCCGGTGAACGTTGTTCGTGCCACATACAAGGGTCTGCGCGATATGCAGTCTCCCGATGCGATTGCTGCCAAGCGCGGCAAAACCGTCGAAGAAATCCTGAGCTGAGGCGGGGATCGAAGTCATGAGTAAGCAAATGATCAAGGTGACCCAGGTAAAGAGTATCCACGGTCGTCTTAAAAAGCATCAGGCCTGTGTTGCCGGTCTGGGTTTACGCCGCATTGGGCACACGGTCGAGGTGGAAGACACCCCTTCGGTGCGCGGCATGATTAACAAGGTGAACTATCTGGTTCGCGTAGAGGGCGAGACCAATGGCTGATGACATGCGTTTAAATTCACTGAGTCCAGCGCCCGGTTCCAAGCGTGCAGCAAAGCGCGTGGGCCGAGGAATTGGTTCAGGCACCGGTAAAACCGCGGGTCGCGGCCACAAGGGTTTGAAGTCGCGCTCTGGCGGTACAGTAAAGCCGGGCTTCGAGGGTGGTCAGATGCCACTGCAGAAGCGCCTGCCCAAGTACGGTTTTACGTCACGTATTGGACGTACCACCGCACAAGTACGCCTGCACGAGCTGAATCGTGTCGAGGGCGATGTGGTCGATTTAGCCGCGCTTAAGCAAGCTGACCTGATCAAAGAAGACGTTCTTCGGGCTCGCGTGTTCCTGTCTGGAACAATCGAAAAGGCCGTGAAAGTCCAAGGTCTTGCCGTCACCAAAGGCGCCCGCGAAGCGATTGAAGCCGCCGGTGGGAGTGTCGAGGCGTAATCATGGCCAACGGTATGCCAACAATGAATACGGCGGGGATGGGCGAGCTTTTCGCGCGTCTTCGCTTTGTATTTATGGCATTGGTGGTTTACCGCATTGGTACCCATATCCCTGTTCCTGGAATCGATCCGGAACAGTTGGCGGCGCTGTTTAATCAAAATCAGGGCACTATTTTGGGCCTGGCTAACGTATTTTCCGGTGGCGCACTGGAGCGAATGAGTATTTTGGCCCTCGGTATCCTTCCCTACATTTCCGCGTCCATCATCATGCAGCTTATGACGGCGGTGACGCCCCAGCTTGAGCAGCTGAAGAAGGAAGGCGAATCTGGCCGTCGTCGTATTTCGCAGATGACGCGTTATCTGACTGTGCTTCTGGCCCTAGTACAGGGTACTGGCATGACGGTTGGCTTGGCGAATCAGGGCTTGTCTTTTGACACCTCAATTAGCTTCTACGTGATTGCTGTGACCTCACTGGTGACAGGTGCGGTGTTCATGATGTGGCTTGGGGAGCAGATTACTGAACGCGGTATCGGCAATGGCATTTCCCTGCTGATCTTTGCCGGCATTGCTGCTGGCCTACCTTCCGCGGTCGGCCAGTCTCTGGAGCAGGCGCGTCAGGGCGAACTGAATATTCTCATTCTGCTGGGCATTGTCGCTCTGGCTATTGTGGTGGTGTATCTCGTTGTCTTTATCGAGCGCGGCCAACGCCGGGTGACAGTCAACTATGCCAAGCGTCAGCAGCAGGGCCGACAGCAATATCAGGCGCAGTCCTCACACTTGCCACTCAAGGTCAATATGGCGGGTGTTATCCCCGCGATCTTCGCGAGTTCTATTTTGCTGTTCCCCGCGTCAGTGGCGCAGTGGTTTGGCAGCGGTGATAGCGCCGATTGGCTGCAGGATCTGGCGGTTGCCATCGGTCCGGGTCAGCCACTCAACATCATGCTGTTCACGGGCTTTATTGTGTTTTTCTGCTTTTTCTACACTGCGTTGATGTTTAACCCGCAGGAAGTGGCCGATAACCTGAAGCGATCGGGAGCCTTTGTGCCGGGAATTCGCCCCGGGCAACAAACCGCCAACTATTTGGATGGGGTTCTCACACGACTCACGGTGTTCGGATCGGCGTATATCGCGCTGGTGTGTTTGCTGCCCCAATTCCTGGTCGTCATGTTTAACGTACCCTTTTATTTAGGGGGCACCTCGATGCTGATCGTAGTGGTCGTGGTGATGGACTTCATGGCACAAATTCAGAGTCATTTGATGTCGCACCAATACGAGGGTGTGATGAAGAAAGCCAATCTAGCTAACGTCGGCCCTGCCGGTCGGTTGCGCTAGGTATTTGGAGCGAGAGATGAAGGTACGAGCTTCTGTAAAGAGAATATGCCGAAACTGTAAGGTGGTACGCCGCAACGGTGTGGTGCGGGTGATCTGTTCCAGCGATCCCCGTCACAAGCAGCGTCAGGGTTAATACCATTGAGTTTTGTTCGGAAAATCAGTAACCTGCGCGCCCCTTGTGAAAAGGGAGCCGCTTTTTGTGGTGCCGTTGAAGTACGGGATGGCGTCACAGTGAACGTTTGGAGATAAATCAATGGCGCGTCTCGCCGGTGTCAACATCCCCGACAACAAGCATGCAGTGGTTTCACTGACTTACATTTATGGCGTTGGCCGCACCCAGGCTCGTCGTTTGCTCGATGCTACTGGCATCAATCATCAGACCAAGGTCGGTGATCTGAGCGAAGGTGAGCTGGATCAGTTGCGTGGTCTACTGTCAGAAATGATGGTCGAGGGTGACCTGCGACGAGAAGTGTCGATGAATATCAAACGCTTGATGGACCTCGGTTGCAACCGTGGCCTCAGGCACAGAAAAGGACTGCCGTTGCGCGGTCAGCGTACCAAGACTAACGCGCGTACCCGTAAGGGACCCCGTAAGCCGATACGCAAGTAATTGGTGCGCAAACACCTGTTTAGTGTAGCTACATCCTAATTTGTAGCGCTGATATTGAAGTAGGGACATTATGGCCAAGAATGCCAAAACAACGAAACGCAAGATAACCAAGCAGGTTGTCGATGGTGTGGCACACGTACACGCCTCCTTTAATAACACGATCGTGACCATCACTGATCGTCAGGGCAATACCCTGAGCTGGGCCACTGCCGGTGGCTCGGGTTTCCGCGGCTCTCGAAAGTCGACCCCGTTTGCCGCGCAGGTTGCAGCCGAGCGTGCTGGAGAAGCGGCTAAAGAGTACGGGTTGAAGAATCTGGACGTTGAAGTCAAAGGTCCAGGCCCGGGTCGTGAATCGGCCGTGCGCGCGTTAAACAGCTGCGGTTACAAAATCACCAATATCACTGACGTGACGCCTATCCCGCATAACGGATGTCGTCCCCCCAAGAAGCGTCGCGTCTAACGCCCGCGCAGAGGATTTATTCATATGGCTCGTTATATCGGACCCAAGTGCAAACTCTCTCGGCGCGAAGGCACTGACCTTCAGCTCAAGAGCGGTGTGCGTTCACTCGATTCCAAGTGTAAGCCCGAAACAGCACCTGGCCAGCACGGAGCTCGCCGCGGTCGCTTGTCTGACTACGGCGTACAGCTGAGAGAAAAGCAAAAGGTGCGTCGTATCTATGGCGTACTCGAGAAGCAGTTCCGCAACTACTACAAAGAAGCTGCTCGGTTGAAGGGCGCGACGGGCGAGAACCTGCTGCAGCTGCTCGAAAGCCGGCTCGATAATGTCGTTTACCGCATGGGCTTTGGCTCAACCCGAGCCGAAGCACGCCAGTTGGTGTCACACAAAGGCATTCTGGTGAACGGATCTGTTGTGAACATTCCTTCCTATCAGGTTAAGCCTGGCGACACGGTGAGCGTGCGCGAGAAGGCGAAAAAGCAGTTACGTATACAAGCGTCTCTTTCCATTGCGGAACAACGTGGTGAGCCCGTTTGGATCGAGGTTAATTCGGACAAGCTTGAAGGAACCTTCAAGTCAAAACCTGAGCGTCAGGATCTCTCGAGTGAAATTAACGAGAACCTGATTGTGGAGCTGTACTCCAAGTAACGTCGTATAGACGGTTTAGGAGTCAGCCCTTCCAACACAAATACGAAATAGGTGCAATATGTCCAGTTTTGTTAATGAGTTACTTACGCCCCGCGTTATCAAGGTAGACGAAAAGTCAGCCACCCGTGCTCAGGTTACCCTTGAGCCTTTGGAGCGCGGCTTTGGCCATACCTTGGGTAATGCGCTGCGTCGGATACTTCTGTCGTCTATGCCTGGTGCGGCTATCACAGAGGTTGAGATTGACGGTGTATTGCATGAGTACTCCGCTATCGAAGGCGTCCAGGAAGACATGATTGAAGTCCTGCTCAATCTGAAGGGCGTAGCCCTCACGATGGCGGGCAAAGACGAAGCCGAGCTCTCGTTGGTCGCTAAAGGTCCCTGTACGGTGACCGCGGCAGATATACAGGTCGATCACGATGTTGAGGTTTGTAACCCAGATCACGTGATTTGCACGCTTACTGCAGAAAAGGAACTGGTTATTCGGCTGGTGGCAGAACGCGGTCGTGGTTACTCGCCAGCGGATTCACGCCTCAACCCGGAAGATGAGACTCGTGCCATCGGTCGGCTGCAGCTCGACGCTTCTTTCTCGCCAATACGCCGCGTGTCATACGTGGTTGACTCGGCGCGGGTTGAGCAGCGAACAGACTTGGATAAGCTGATCATCGATCTCGAGACCAATGGCACTATTGATCCCGAAGAGGCGATCCGTCGCGCAGCGACAATCCTGCAGCAGCAGCTTTCCGTCTTTGTCGACCTTGAGAGCGAGGCCCAGGCAACGGCTCAAGAAGCTGATGACGAAGTCGATCCTATCCTGCTGCGTCCTGTGGACGATCTTGAGCTCACGGTGCGATCGGCTAACTGTCTCAAGGCGGAGAATATTTACTACATCGGTGACCTTGTTCAGAGAACCGAGGTTGAGCTGTTGAAGACGCCCAACCTGGGTAAGAAGTCACTCACCGAAATCAAGGATGTACTCGCATCTCGTGGACTGTCACTGGGTATGCGTTTAGAGAACTGGCCACCCGCCAGCCTCAAGAATGATGAGCGGTTACTGAGCGTTTAAAAGCACTAACGCGCAGGTACCGATAAGAGAAGAGTGGCCAGCTAAAATAGCGGCCCGCAGCAAGGAAAAGAGACAATGCGTCATCGTCACAGCGGTCGTCAGCTAAACCGCAACAGCTCCCACCGAAAGGCCATGTTCCGCAACATGGCAGTATCGCTGGTTGAGCACGAGCTGATCAAAACCACACTGCCAAAGGCAAAAGAGTTGCGAAGCTATGCTGAGCCGCTTATCACGCTGGCCAAGAAAGACAGCGTCGCCAACCGAAGGCTGGCGTTCGATCGCACTCGCAGTAAAGAGGCGGTGGGTAAATTGTTTGACGAACTGGGGCCGCGTTATGCCGAGCGTCCCGGCGGCTATATTCGTATTCTCAAGTGCGGATTTCGCACCGGAGACAAGGCGCCTATGGCCTATGTCGAATTGGTTGATCGGCCTGAGCCAGAGACCATTGAAGATGTAGAGGTTGATGACGCCGAGGAGTAGCCTCAGGTCATCGATCCTGATCGATACAAATCCCCGCGAGCCCTGTGCTTTCGGGGATTTTTTTTGCCTTCGAAGCGCGCGATAAAAAGGCCGCCACTGAAGTTGAGCGGCCTCGCCGACTTATTGGTCAATCAATGCGGCGAGCTGCTGTGCTTCCGGCTTTTGCCAACCAGGCAAAGTCAGTAATGAACTCACTCTGGCAATGACCCCAATCAATTCTTCCCGGGTCATTGATGCGGTTACCAAGTCTTTGATGCTTGAGGGATCGATCACTGGCTCGATAAACAAGACGTTGTTGCGTAGCGACAGGAAATAGGCTTCATCCGCTATCCTTAAGGCGATCTTTGATCGAACGTTGTCAGCCGCTTCAGCTTTTACTCTTGCCTTTAGTCTTTTAAGTAGCGTGATATTGTCGAGCTTTGCATAAGCCCGCTGATTGAGTGGAGCTAATTGACGAGCAAAATTGATCTCTCCGCGTTCCTCCAAAATCAGTCCGAGCAGATAGTTTCGTTCGTTGGTGCTAGTAGTCGTCTGCGCAACTTTCAGAAAAGCGCGTTGGCGAATAGCACTGGCTGCGTCGTTATCGGGGTCAGTATGGAGGACATAAGTGGCTAGTCGGGCAGACCAGCGCGGGTCGCCCTCGATGCCGGTTTCGGCAAGAGCGAGCACACGATCGACCCCGCCCATTAGCGGCACCAGCCTGCGTGACTCCTCCAGTTCATTGAGTGAAAGATAGTCCATGGAATCATCAATGAAGCCGCCGAGCTTGACGAAACGCTGGCGTACCATCCATTCCCAGCGATGGTAGTAGGGTTGTAGATCGGGGCTGGCAGCAATTGCCGGTGGCAGGCTTACGGTATCGAGCAGCTCATCTGCAGAACGATTCGCCAGGAAAAACCGGTTTACCTGATCCACCAAAAATCCGATGGCATCGCGGGTCTCTGACATGATGCGATCGATCTCGTCCCGGCCCCTTAATATTCGGGAGTGGCCCGGTACAATCGCTTCGGGCTGTAGGGCGAGAGAGGTTTCAACGGCGCGCAACATTTCATCAGGATTGCGACCAATCTCGAAGCGCGCGGTTTCAACCGCTGGGAACACCCCGTGAGGTGGCGAATCGCCGCTGAATAAAATGCGATCCTCGGGCAGCCATACCCAGATATGCTCGGTAACGTCTCCTTCCATGGGCATGATGCGCAAGGGGACCCCCGCAATGACGACATCAAGTGGCTGATCCACGTCGATGGTGGGAGGGAAGCTAAGTGGGTCATTGGGCTCGGGTATGGGGGAGGGGCCTATTCCATTCCCAACGGTCCGGTCTTCACCCTGAGGTAGCAGCATTCCTATCTGTAAATAGACCCGACGAAGGATGGACTCACGATCTTGCCGCAAGAGGCGTGAGACCCAGAGCTGCTAACCCGCTGGGCCATAGACGGGAATATCGGTGGGCTGCTCCGCCATGATGGGCCCGATCCCGCCAAAATGATCCAGATGGAGGTGGGTGTAAATAATGGCTGCGACTGGCTTGTCGGTGAACTCCCGCAGTTCCGAGATCGCACGCTGAGTAGTTGTCGGGAACCAGCCACCATCGATGACGATGATGCCGTCCTCTCCCTCGATAAATCCGTGGCTGGAGTAGCCGATAAATTCTGTGGCGTAAACCCGGTCTCCGAGTTTGCGCAAGATTGGTTTTTGTCTCTGTTGTAATTCCAGCAGCTCGGGATTTACCCGTTGCTCGCTCCCTGAAACGGCGCCCATGCCGACAGGCGCAAGGCCAATGAGCAGGAGTGCGATGCAGCCCCCCAGCCAGTGAGTGAAAGTGTTGGTAGAGGACGTGTGACTATGATGACTATTTTTAAAGGTCATGGTTATTATTCTCGTTCCTGTACTGAAACGTCATAAAAATGGGGTGTGTTTCCCCCTGCTGGTTTTTTATGGACGCGCGTCGGTAGCTTGCTACTTGTGCAAGACCACAGGCATGGATTCGAACCCACGCACAAAGTTTGACTGTACCCGGACCGGCTCTCCCGCCACCTCCACATGTGAGAATCGACTCAAGAGCTCTTCCCACAAAATCCTGAGCTGCATTTCCCCAAGACGATTCCCCATACAGCGATGAATGCCAAACCCAAAGGAAAGATGAAACCGAGGGTTATCACGATCAATAGTGAAGCTATTGGGATTGTGGATAGCCCTTTCGTCGTGGTTACCAGACAGGTACCACATGACCACCTTTTCGCCCTTGCGAATTGTTTTGCCACCCAGTTCAACATCCTTGGTTGCCAGCCGACGCATGTGCATTAACGGGGTTTGCCATCGAATAATTTCGGGGACTAATGACGAAACTAATGCCGGATTGGTTTTTAGCTTGGCGTACTCATCGGGGTTTTCATTGAGTGCCAGGACGCCGCCAGTGATTGAATTTCGGGTGGTGTCGTTGCCGCCCACGATCAGCAAGATGATATTGCCCAAGTATTCCAGAGGATCATCAACCATCCCGGCGGTGTCCGGATTGGTGGCCATCATACTGATCAAATCCATGGTGCCGGGGGGATTATGTTTGCGCTCATGCCACAGTGCGGTAAAGGTCTCGAGACACTCGGTCAGCGCTCTGGTACGCGCATCGTTATTGCCCGCACCACCCGCAATTTCCGGTAGAGACGTCGCCATGTCTGACCAAAAAGGAAGCTTCGCGCGGTCCTCAAACGGGAAGTCGAAAATAGTAGCGAGCATTTGAGTCGTTAAGTTGATGGATACATGTTCTACCCAGTCGAAGGCTTCACCCACGGGCAGTGCATCGAGCATGGTCACGACCCGACTCCTCACCAGAGCTTCCAATTCAGCCAGATTCTTTGGCGCAACAACTCCTTGCACCGCTTTTCGCTGAATATCGTGAAGAGGGGGATCCATGGCAATAAACTGCCTGACTGGCAGGTCGTCTCCATAATCCCCGATGGTAATGGCCGGTTCAGAGGAAAAGTCATGGTGATTTTTGTCGACAGCGACAATGTCATCGAAGCGGGTGACCGACCAAAAGCCACCGAAATCGGCATTCTGAGTCCAGTGAACCGGGTCCTCATCCCTCAGGCGCGCAAACCAGGGTCGCCAGCTATCGGTTTGATAGAGGGCGGGATTGGAGACGTCAATGTCTTCGATGGCTACCGTCGCGGGGTTGGTTAGCGCTATATTCATCGCCGGTTCTCATTATTTTTATCGATAGCGGGATTAAAGCACGCCAGGGTTTTTCGACTGTGTCTGAAGTCGTCAGGGGGGTGTCATTTAGAGCCAAGAGCCGCTTAGGTCAGGCGCCGAGCGTTAACCACGGCGTCTGGGTGGCCTTTACGCGGCCTTCGACTTTTTGCTCGAACTTCGACGCGCGGTCTTGGTTTTGGTCGCCGCCTTGTCTCCCACTTTGCCCCCCGCCGTGTCGCGGCCTGTCAGGAGCGCCTTCAGGAAGTGCCCGGTGTGGGAATCCGGATTTTCAGCCACCGCTTCGGGTGTGCCCGTGGCGATAATCTCGCCGCCGCCAGACCCTCCCTCGGGACCCAAATCGATAAGCCAATCAGCGGTTTTGATCACGTCTAGATTGTGCTCGATGATGACGACCGTATTGCCACCGTCGCGAAGCCGATGCAGGACCTCCAGCAGCTGTCGAATATCCTCGAAGTGCAAACCTGTTGTGGGTTCATCCAAGATATAAAGCGTGTTACCCGTGTCTCTTTTTGAAAGCTCCTTCGCTAGTTTGACGCGTTGTGCTTCGCCACCGGAGAGGGTGGTAGCTGCCTGCCCCAGGCGGATATAGGACAGGCCAACATCGACCAGGGTTTGAAGCTTGCGATGGATCACCGGCACAGGCTCAAAGAACGCCAGGGCGTCTTCGACAGTCATGTCGAGCACTTCAAAAATATTTTGTCCCTTGTAGCGGATTTCGAGGGTCTCTCGGTTATAGCGTTTCCCTTTACACACATCACAGGGCACATAAATATCCGGTAGAAAATGCATTTCTACTTTGGTTACCCCATCGCCCTGACAGGCCTCACAGCGACCGCCGCGCACATTGAAGCTAAAGCGTCCGGGTTTGTAGCCCCGCGACCGCGCTTCTTGGGTGCCGGCAAATAGCTCGCGGATGGGGGTAAAGATCCCGGTGTAGGTCGCGGGGTTTGAGCGCGGTGTACGGCCAATCGGTGACTGGTCGATATCAATGCATTTATCAAAGTGCTCCAGACCCGCCAGGCGTTTGTGAGGAGCTGCCTTGAGGGTGGTGGCTCCGTTGAGCGCGGTGGCCGCTAGTGGGTAAAGCGTACCGTTGATCAGAGTCGACTTTCCTGATCCCGACACGCCGGTAACACAGGTCAGCAGGCCAATCGGTAACTCGAGTTTGACGCCCTTCAAGTTATTGCCCGACGCGCCCTCAATGACTAGCTGCCGTTTTGGGTCCGCCGCCGTGCGTCGATTGGGTACAGCGATCTGACGTTTCCCTGACATATAGGCACCGGTTAACGATGCCTCCACCGCCATGATGGCGTCAATTGGCCCCTGTGCAACGATTTCGCCCCCGTGCACACCTGCGCCGGGACCGATATCAATGACGTGATCCGCGGTGCGAATAGCATCTTCGTCGTGCTCGACCACAAGAACGGTGTTACCCAGGTCACGCAGATGCGTCAGCGTGCGTAAAAGGCGCTCGTTATCGCGCTGATGTAAACCAATAGAGGGCTCGTCGAGAATATACATGACGCCTACTAGCCCGGCACCGATTTGCGAGGCCAGGCGTATGCGTTGCGCTTCACCTCCCGAGAGCGTCTCCGCGCTTCGGTCAAGGGTCAGGTAGTTGAGACCTACATCGACCAGAAAGCGATAGCGTGCACGCAGCTCCTTCAAAATTTTGTCAGCAATTTCACCGGCGCGACCCTCCAACTGCAGGGCTTCAAAATACGCCTGAGCCTCGCCTACCGGGAGGTGCGTAATCTGCGGCAGCGTGCGCTCGTCCACATACACATGGCGAGCATCCGCACAAAGTCGGGTTCCTTCACAGGCCTGACAGGGTGCGGTAGATACGTATTTGGAAAGTTCCTCTCTGACGCCTTGGGATTCGGTTTCCCGGTAGCGACGTTCGAAATTGGGTAATACCCCTTCGAAAGCGTGACGGCGTTTGAACACGGTGCCGCGATCATTGATGTAGGCGAACTCGATCTCCTCGCCGCCGTTTCCATGCAAAATGATGTCGCGATACTTCTTTTTAAGCTTCTCGAACGGTTGATCGATATCAAAGCCGTAGTGGTCGGCTAGGGAGCTGAGGATGTGAAAGTAGTAGACGTTGCGCCGATCCCAGCCTCTGATAGCGCCGGCGGCGAGGCTGGCCTCGGGATGGGAGACCACCCGGGTCTCATCAAAGTATTGGGTGACCCCGAGCCCGTCGCAGCCGTCGCAGGCGCCCGCAGGGTTATTGAATGAGAACAGGCGGGGTTCGAGTTCATCGATAGCGTGACCACATTCTGGGCAGGCATAGCGGGCCGAGAACAACAACGTCTCACCGGTTTCTCCTTCCATGGGCGCTACCGACGCCAGACCTTCCGTAAGTTCAAGGGCGGTCTCGAAGGATTCGGCGAGCCGAAGCGCGAGATCGTCACGAACTTTGAAGCGGTCGACCACAACCTCGATACTGTGCTTTCGCTTTTTGTCGAGAGCGGGCACGTCGTCAAGGTCTACCAAAATGCCATCGACCCTGACTCGCACAAAACCGGCGGCCCGCATTTGCTCAAATACATGCAGGTGCTCACCTTTGCGGTCGCGCACCACAGGAGCGAGCAACATCAGCTTGCTCCCCTCGGGTCGAGCCAACACGGCATCTACCATTTGGCTCACGGTCTGCGCCTTCAGAGTGACGCCGTGCGTGGGACAGCGTGGGTCCCCTACCCGGGCGAAGAGCAGCCTCAGATAGTCGTAAATTTCGGTGATGGTACCGACCGTCGATCGCGGATTGTGGGAGGTGGATTTTTGTTCGATGGAAATCGCGGGAGAAAGGCCCTCAATATGATCGATGTCGGGCTTTTCCATCATCGACAAAAATTGCCGTGCGTAGGTGGAGAGGGATTCGACGTAGCGTCTCTGCCCTTCCGCGTAGAGCGTGTCAAAGGCGAGGGAGGATTTACCCGAGCCCGAAAGCCCAGTGATCACCACCAATTTGTCCCTGGGGATATCCAGGTCAATATTCTTGAGATTGTGGGTACGCGCGCCGCGGACCTGAATGGTATCCATGGGTTTCGCCTGTAGCCTATGAGCGTGACGTGTAGCGGAGTATACGCAACTCGGGCCCTGTCCGATGGACAGGTTCCCGATTGTGTCGTGCTAGACTACGCATTTAGTGATACGACTTTGCTGTGACTCCCCCTAATCCCTTCACATCGGACGAACGCAGGGCCATTTTGACCCTCGGCAGTCTCTACAGTTTCCGGATGCTTGGCCTCTTTATGGTGCTGCCAGTGCTCGGTATTTACGCGATCGACATGCCGGGTGCCACGCCAGAAACCCTCGGCGTGGCGCTGGGTGCCTATGGCTTGACCCAAGCCGCGCTGCAGCTGCCCCTGGGGTGGCTGTCGGATCGGATAGGGCGCCGTCCAGTGATTATTGGCGGCTTGCTTTTGTTCATTCTCGGCAGCGTCATTGCGGCGTCTGCGGAGACCATTTACGGCATTATTGCGGGACGATTTGTTCAGGGTGGTGGGGCTATCGCTGCGGCGCTCGCAGCGCTGGCCGCGGATTATACTCGCGACTCCCAGCGCACCAAGGCGATGGCGATTGTTGGTGCTAGCGTCGGTCTGTCCTTCGTGCTCGCTATCGTGCTGGGTCCTGAAATAGCCGCCCGCTTCGGCCTCGGGGCGGTATTTTCGTTGACGGCCTGCCTGGGGGTTGTCGGACTATTCATAGTGCTGGTGGCCCTGCCGGCGGTGCCGGTCGCGGCAACCGATGCTGTCCGGGGAGACTGGGAGGTTTCCCATGTGTTTGGCGGTGGCCTGCCGGTTCTGTATGCGAGTGTGTTTTTGCTGCACGGTTTGATGATGGCCACCTTTCTGATAGCACCCAAGGCCCTGACCGACGGCCTTCAGGTGCCTGCCGACCAGCACAGTGTGCTGTACTTGGGGACCGTCGCCCTTTCTCTTCCACCGGCGCTGTTGATCATGCGCTGGGGCCGCCAGGTTGCAGACCCGCGAGCCCCGATCATCGCCGCCATCCTGCCGTTCATTGCCGGGGTTTTGTTGACGATACACAGCCCCAGTTTTTGGCTCGTTGTGCTGGGTTTTGTCCTGCTTTTCACCGGCATCAATGCTCTGGAGGCGCTGTTGCCAGCCACGGTGAGTCGTCTTGCTCCCGGCACTCGGCGGGGTACAGCCATGGGGTTTTTCGCTACCAGCCAGTTTCTGGGCATTTTTGTTGGCGGCGCTGCGGGGGGCATTGTCCTTGGCGCGGGAGGTGCTACGGGCGTGGTTTTCCTCGTTGTTGCTTGTTGCCTCCTGTGGCTGGCGCTTATCGGCGTACGCCCGCTCGTGATGCCGATGACAACACCGCTCGCGATGGTGGGGGTGGCATCAAAAATCGACAAATCCGGCGAATAGCGGTCTGGCGCTCGCCACCATCGTAGAGCGTTGCTATAGTCGACAGTCAGCGATCAATTTTCATTCCGCCGACGTCGGTGGGTATAGAGTCTGGAGAAAACTATGGCGTCCCGAGGTATAAACAAGGTTATTTTGGTCGGTAATTTGGGTGCCGATCCGGAGCATCGGATGTCCCAGGCCGGCGCGGCGATTACCAACATCAGCATCGCCACCTCGGAAACTTGGAAAGACAAGAACACCGGCCAACCCCAGGAGCGAACAGAGTGGCACCGGGTGGTGTTTTTTAATCGCTTGGCCGAGATTGCTGCCGAGTACCTGCGTAAGGGGTCGAAGGTGTATGTGGAGGGGTCTCTTCGCACCCGCAAATGGCAGGACCAAAGCGGTCAAGATCGCTACACCACCGAAGTAGTGGCGAATGAAATGCAAATGCTCGACAGCCGCGGCGGCGATAATTATGGCGGCCAGTCTGGGGGCAACGATTATGCCCAGAGTGCTCCGGCGGCACCGCAAGCCGCGGGTGGGGGTTCTTTCGATCCCATGGATGATGACATCCCCTTCTGAGGCTGGCGCGAACCTCGGGGTGCTTTGACGCTTGCGTATCTTATTGCTGGGGGCTGATACCCCCATCGGGCATTCCTTGCGGGCATTTTTGGCCCCGTTACAGCGCCATGAACTCATTCAAGCGCCGCTCGAATCGACGCGTCTCAACCGATCCCGCCAAGCAAAGAAACTCCTGAAGTCCGCTGATCCCGGCATCATTCTGGACGCTCGTCTGATTAGTTTGATTGACCGGGAAGACGATTTGCAGCGGGAGGACCTTGAGCGTACTCGTTGGTTGGGCGAAACCAGTGCCAAGTTGGGCTGTCGTTATTTCTT
This sequence comes from Luminiphilus sp., assembly GCA_965658055.1. Taxonomy (GTDB): domain Bacteria; phylum Pseudomonadota; class Gammaproteobacteria; order Pseudomonadales; family Halieaceae; genus Luminiphilus. The sequence continues at coordinate 26,294 of CBFHQV010000002.1, forward strand.
GTTGTCGAGTTCTCGGGTGTTTTCCGGCTCTCTTCGGCGGGCCTACCGCGAGAGCGATTCACCCGATGCGAGCGATGCGCTGGGTCAGATCATGATGGACACCGAGCGGCACTTGTCTGGGCTCATAGAGTCCCTCTTTATCCTGCGACTCGGCTGGGTCTTCTCAGGGCGAGGTCCGAGCGCCTTTAATCGATTGCTGGACCAGCTGCGGGCTGGGGTGCCGATACAGGCTTCTGACAATCGCCGAGACTGCCCCGTACACAGTGCCGAGGTTGCTCGCGTGATTGCAGGAATCATTGATCAAATCGAAGTCGGTGCTCCCTCCCGCGGTCTTTTTCATTACGGCAGTGAAGGCGACACCGGTTACTTTTCTTTTATCGAGGCCGTCGTGGCCGTTGCCTCACAGTTTGAGGCCTTTCCGGGTGCGGCTGAATTGCTCGAGGAGGACTTTACGACCCCCGTCGTCAATCGGTCTCTCGATTGCGGTGCCATCCGCCATCGTTTTGGTATTCAACGTCGACCCTGGCGGGACTTTGTAGAGCGGGCTATTAGGCGATACATTGAAATTTATTGCGAGGAGCAAACCTCATGAGTGACGACCACCCGATTGGCTTGGGTGTTGCCGTGTTGACCGTTAGCGATACTCGCTCCGAAGACAACGACACCTCTGGAGACTTTCTGTGCGACGCCGCCATAGCAGCGGGTCACACATTGATTGAGCGGCAGATCGTCAAGGATGACATTTACCAGATTCGTGCCGTGATCTCGGTTTGGATAGCCGATGCCAGCGTCGCTGCCGTGCTGGTGACCGGTGGCACTGGATTTTCCGGACGGGATTCGACACCCGAAGCCGTGGCGCCCCTGTTCGATAAGCAGATCGAGGGGTTTGGCGAGCTTTTTAGATTTCTTTCCTATGAGGAAATCGGGTCCTCGACGATCCAATCTCGTGCCCTGGGCGGATTCGCCAACAACACGGTTATTTTTTGCATGCCGGGTTCCACGGGTGCCTGTAAGACGGCGTGGAACGGTATTCTCAGCGAGCAACTCGACAGTCGCCATAAGCCCTGTAACTACGTGGGCGTTCTGGGCGGACATGAATAGCTTTGGCACTGTTACCGCTTAATGACGCGCTGGCGCAAATCCTAGCGACAACGCCCGCTCCGCCGGAGTTAGAGTCGCTCTCCATTTTTGACGCGCTCGGACGAGTCCTTGGGGCCTCGGTGGTTAATGCGCGAGATGTTCCTCCGTTCGACAACAGTGCTATGGACGGATATGCCGTCCGCGCGGCGGACCTGCCCGGAACGCTTAGGGTGAGTCAACGGATTCCCGCGGGGGCGCCGGCAGCGCCTCTAGAGTCCGGGACGGTTGCCCGGGTCTTTACCGGCGCGGTATTGCCCCCGGGTGCCGATGCGGTGGTCATGCAAGAGGACGTTTCAGTCCCGTCAGGGGAAGCTATTGAGGCGACCTTTGGGCAGCCGGCTACCGTGGGCAAGCATATTCGTCGCCGCGGCAGTGACATTATGGCGGGCCTGACGGTACTCGAGCCCGGCCGGGTGCTGCAACCGCAGGATCTTGCGCTGCTCGCGGCAACGGGAGCGCCGCGGGTTGAGGTTTACCGGCGACTGCGGGTGGCGATTTTTTCTACCGGCGATGAGTTGGTGCCCCCCGGCAAGGTCCCCAAGGACTGGCAGATTTTCAACAGCAACAGCGTACAGCTTGCGACCCAAATCCAAGCCTTGGGATGCGAGCCAATCCTGTTGGAAACCCAAGGCGATAACCCAGCCGAGATCGGGAAAGCCCTGCGACAAGCCGCTACCGTTGCGGACTGCATCGTGACCTCCGGTGGCGTGTCGGTGGGGGAGGAAGATCACGTTCGGGCGCAAATTGAACAGCACGGAGAACTCACCTTGTGGAAGCTGGCTATCAAGCCGGGCAAGCCAGTGGCATACGGCCATATCCAGGGGTGTCCAATTTTTGGATTGCCCGGCAACCCTGTTTCCACGTGGGTAACTTTTGGTCTGGTGGTCAAGCCTTGGTTGTTGGCAGCGCAAGGTGCTGTGGTGTCAAAGCATCGCCGCTTCGCCTGTCGCGCTGATTTCGAGAGACCCGTGCCCGGGTCCCGAGAAGAGTACCTTCGGGTTGTGCTGTCTGCGGGTGGCAATATCGCAGCACTGGCGGGTGATCAAAGTAGCGGCGTGTTGAGCAGCGTGGGACGGGCTGATGGACTGGCGATAATTCCGCCGGGTCAGACCCTTCGCGTCGGTGATCCGGTGGATGTTGTGCTGATTACAGAGTTCCTGTCGCCAAACGCCGCGGGCTGATGCGCATGGTTCAGCCGCTGTAACGCTTAAAAATAAGGGTAGCGTTGGTTCCGCCAAAGCCAAAGCTGTTGGACATCACCCGCTCCAATCCTGCGTTATCCATGCGTTGCTGCGCGATGCGAATGCCCTCTGCGCCCGGGTCTAGATTTTCGATATTGGCCGAGGCGGCGATGAAGTCATCGCGCATCATCAGAAGGCTGTAGATGGCTTCCTGCACGCCAGCGGCGCCGAGGGAATGACCACTTAAGGATTTGGTGGATCCAACCCAGGGAGTCTGTGCGTCGGCGCCAAAAACCTCTTTCACGGCTTTGAGCTCCTGAATGTCCCCTGCGGGGGTGCTGGTTCCGTGAGCGTTAATGTAGTCGACTGGCCCATCGAGCGTCGCCATGGCTTGTTGCATACAGCGCACTGCACCCTCACCGGAGGGCGCCACCATGTCATGGCCGTCGCTGGTCGCGCCATAACCCACAATTTCGGCATAAATGGTCGCGCCCCGGGCAAGGGCATGGTCAAGAGACTCGAGCACCAACATGCCGCCGCCACCGGCAATCACAAAACCATCGCGGTCCGCGTCGTAAGCGCGTGATGCGCGCGCGGGGTCGTCGTTGTATTTTGTCGACAGCGCGCCCATGGCGTCGAAGAGACTGCTCATGGTCCAGTGAAGCTCTTCCCCCCCACCGGCGAAGACCACATCCTGCTTGCCGAGTTGGATCAGTTCGGCGGCGTTACCAATACAGTGGGCACTGGTGGAGCAGGCGGAGGAAATTGAATAATTGACGCCTTTAATCTTGAACGGGGTTGCCAGGCAAGCGGAGACGGTGCTGCCCATAGTTTGGGTTACCCGATAGGGGCCGACCCGACGCAAACCGCGCTCGCGCAGGATGTCTGCAGCCTCTACCTGGCTTGCCGAAGACGCGCCCCCGGATCCCGCGACAATGCCTGTCCGCGGATTCGACACCTGCTCCTCGTTGAGTCGGGCATCGGCGATGGCTTGCTGCAGACTTAAGTACGCGTAGCCCGCGGCATCGCCCATGAAGCGCCATTGTTTGCGGTCGATATGTTCAGCCAACTCAATGTTGGGCTGGCCCGCGACGTGGGAGCGCATCCCCGCGTCGACATGAGCCTGGCAATGGGAGATACCCGATTGACCGCTCTTGAGTGCAGCTGCCACCGCCTCAATCTCGTTGCCGAGGCAGGAGACGATGCCCATTCCTGTAACAACAACCCGCGCTACCATCAGAACGTTTCCGTCGAGCTGAAGAGGCCCACGCGCAGGTCATTGGCGGTGTAGATGATATTCCCATCGACGGCCACAGAACCGTTGGCGATACCCATGATGAGCTTGCGCTCGATGACGCGTTTCATCGAAATACGGTATTCCACTTTTTTGGCGCTGGGCAGGATTTGTCCGGTGAACTTCACCTCGCCACAGCCGAGGGCTCGGCCGCGGCCCGGATTTCCTCGCCACCCCAGGAAAAAGCCGACCAGCTGCCACATGGCGTCGAGCCCGAGACAGCCCGGCATTACCGGGTCTCCGGGAAAGTGGCAGGCAAAAAACCACAGGTCTGGGTGAATATCGAGTTCTGCAATGATTTCGCCCCTGCCGAATTCGCCTGCCTCCGAACTGATTTGGCTAATGCGGTCAACCATCAGCATATTATCGACCGGCAACTGAGCATTGCCGGGCCCGAATAACTCCCCGAGTCCGCAGGCGACGAGCTCTTCCTTCGTGTAGCTGGACTGTTGAACGTGAGTTGGCGCGGTCATAAGGGTCCGTCAGGCTGTCTGTTAGTTGGGCTGTTTGTGTTAGTCGGGCTGCTTGTAAAAGATGCAGGTAAAACGGTGATGCAGGCAGAAAGTGGCGCGCCGGCTCTACGAGCTTGGGTACACAGTGGCGACGCTTATGCTACGGCGAGAAGTGTAATGCCAAAGGCGCTTTCGGCCAAGCCTTTAGCGATCAGCCAGTCTCTGTGGTTATGCTCGCTAACTGGCCCTCTAACGGTGTGCTTCCTTGAAAATTCGGGGGTTTTAGGGGAGATCGGCGCTCAACCAGCGCCGGGTGATTGGGTTACAATGCCCGCCCCAAAAGATCTGAGGAAGCAATTAGATGCTTGTCCCCGTTCTATTGTCAGGCGGAGTGGGCAGTCGACTGTGGCCGGTGTCTCGCGAGGGGCGGCCCAAACAGTTCCTGCCCATGAGCGGCGCGCTGTCTATGCTTCAGTCGACCTGTCAGCGAGTCGACGCTGCCGCCCCGTCACCCCCCATCGTCGTCTGCAATGAAGAGCATCGGTTTTTAGTGGCCGAGCAGCTCCGGGAGATTGGCGTATCACCCCAGGCCCTCGTGCTTGAGCCCGAGGGCCGCAATACGGCACCGGCCATTGCCCTGGCGGCTTTCCAGGCCCTCTCTGGTAACAGCGACAGCGTCCTGCTGGTCTTGCCCGCGGATCACCACATGAGTGACGTTGACGCGTTTGTGGCGGCCCTTGCACCTGCGATAGCGGCGGCCGCGGAGGGCCGACTGGTGACCTTCGGTGTGGTTCCCTCGCGAGCGGAAACGGGCTACGGCTACATTAAATGTGGCGATGAAATGTCCTGCGGGGCACGCGAGCTCGCCGAATTTGTCGAGAAGCCGGATGAGGCTACTGCCCTGGTTTACGTTGACTCCGGGGATTATGTTTGGAACAGCGGTATGTTTCTGTTTCGGGCGGATCGCTATCTGGAGGCGTTGCGGGCGTCAAACCCCGCGATCTATGCAGCCTGCGAAAAGGCCATGGCGTCGGCGACGACAGACATGGATTTTCTGCGGCCTGACCCCGAGTCGTTCAAGGCCTGTCCCAGTGACAGCATCGATTACGCGGTCATGGAGCACACCGAGTACGGTGCCGTCGTGCCGCTCGAGTGCGGTTGGAGTGACATCGGTGCCTGGTCAGCGCTCTGGGACGTTGGTACACCGGATAACCGGGGCAACGTGTTGGTAGGCGACGTGCTGGCCCACGCGACGCATAATAGCTATCTCCGGAGTGAAAGCCGGCTGGTAGCAACCACCGGGGTAGATAATATTGTTGTGGTTGAAACCGCCGATGCTGTTCTGGTGGCCAGTCGCGATCAGGTACAGGGCGTCAAGGAGATTGTGTCCGCACTTAAAGCCGCCAAGCGCAGCGAAGCGACGGTTCATCAGCGGGTTTACCGGCCCTGGGGGTCTTACGAGTCCCTGGTGGAATCTGAGGGCTTTCAAGTCAAACGGATTATTGTTCAGCCAGGGCACAAGTTGTCGCTGCAAAAGCATTTTCACCGCGCCGAACACTGGATCGTCGTGCGAGGTACTGCCGAGGTCACCCGGGGCGATGAGGTCTTTACGCTGTCTGAAGATCAATCGACCTACATTCCTCTGGGTACCGTGCATCGACTGGTTAATCCCGGGCAGATACCGCTTGAGCTGATTGAGGTTCAGTCGGGGTCGTATCTTGGCGAGGATGACATCGTGCGGCTTGAGGACGTCTATGGACGGCAACAGTCCTAGCGCGGTGAATTGCCAGTGACCTTAATCCTAACCCGAAGCGTAGTTAGGGCAGGGGCACTCCGGTAACAACACAGGTAAACAGGAAACAACACAGGTAAACAGGAAACAACACAAGTAAAAGCGGGTGCCTGGCGTTCCAGTATGTCGCCCGTAAGAGGAAACCCATGATTCGAAAATGTCTTTTTCCGGTGGCTGGTTACGGCACCCGTTTTTTGCCCGCGACCAAAAGCATGCCCAAAGAGATGCTTCCCATCGTCAACAAACCCTTGGTGCAGTATGGGGTTGAAGAGGCGATGGACGCTGGGATGACCAACTGCGCCTTTGTTACGGGTCGCGGTAAACGGGCGATAGCTGATCACTTTGATATCAGCTACGAATTGGAACATCAGATAGCCGGGAGCAGCAAGGAGTCCCTGTTAACCAGCATTCGTGATGTTATTGATCGCGGCACTTTTACCATGGTCAGGCAGCGCGAAATGCTGGGCTTGGGTCACGCCATTCTCACGGGGGAATCCCTCATCGGCCCGGAGGCTTTTGGCGTGGTGTTATCAGACGACCTGTGTTTTAACGACGACGGCCCTGGCGTCTTATCGCAAATGGCCGAACTCTACCGTCAGTTTCGATGCTCCATCGTCGCAGTCATGGAGGTCCCCGAGTCAGAGATTCACAAGTATGGGGTAATCGCCGGCGAGGCCATGAAAGACGGGTTATATCGAGTTGACCGAATGGTAGAAAAACCCTCTGCCGATGAAGCTCCCTCCAATTTGGCGATTATTGGACGCTACATTTTGACCCCCGATATCTTTGACATTATTCGAGGGACGCCGCCGGGGGCAAACGGCGAAGTCCAAATTACTGACGCATTGCAGGCTCAGGCAAAAGCCGGCTGCGTTATGGCTTATCGCTTTAAGGGCCGGCGTTTTGACTGTGGGAGTGTCCCCGGTTTTGTAGAGGCCACCAACCATGTCTATGAACACGTTTACGGTAGAGACACGCTATGAGTGACCCCATCACCTGCTTCAAAGCCTATGACGTACGAGGCAGGGTGCCCGATCAGTTGAACGAAGATGTCGCGCGGCGCATCGGCCGCGGGTTTGCCGAGGTCATCAAGCCAACCACCGTGGTGGTGGGTCATGATATCCGTCTGACGAGCCCGGCCCTGAAGGGCGCAGTGATCGATGGGCTTCGGGAGCAGGGGGTGAATGTTATTGACATCGGGCTTTGCGGCACGGAAGAAATTTATTTTGCGACCAGCCACCTGAAAGCGGGAGGGGGCATAGCGGTAACCGCCAGCCATAATCCCAAGGATTACAACGGCATGAAGTTCGTCCGTGAGGAATCTCGCCCCATCTCAGGCGACTCAGGATTGGTCGAGATCAAAGACCTTGCTGAGAAAAATCAGTTTGTCGCCGCGCCACACCCCGGAAGCTACGAGGTTATGTCCACCCTCGATGCCTATGTGGCGCACTTGGTCAGTTATGTCGATGTAAGTAAGTTGAAGCCGCTGCATATAGTTTGTAATGCGGGCAACGGCGGCGCCGGTCATGTCATCGACGCGCTTGAGCGTCATCTTCCTTTTCGGTTTACCAAGGTGCATCACGAGCCCGACGGTGAGTTTCCCCATGGTGTACCCAATCCGCTTTTGCTCGAAAATCGTGAAGCCACCGCAGCGGTGGTGAGGGCAGAGGCAGCTGATCTGGGCATTGCCTGGGATGGGGACTTCGATCGCTGTTTCTTTTTTACCGCCGCCGGCGAGTTCGTTGAGGGCTATTACATCGTTGGCCTACTGGCGGATGCCTTTTTGGCCCAGCACGGACCCCAGCGGATCGTGTACGACCCGAGGCTGACGTGGAATACCCGCGCCATGACCGAAGCCGCCGGCGGTGAAGCGATGCAAAGCAGGACCGGACACGCGTTTATTAAAGAGCGGATGCGAGAAGTCGATGCTATTTACGGCGGTGAAATGAGCGCGCATCACTATTTTAGGGATTTCGCCTACTGCGATAGCGGCATGATTCCCTGGCTCTTGGTCACAGCGCTGATCAGCCAGCGGGGCCGAGGTCTGGCCGAGTTGGTGGCGGAGAGAGAGGCGGCTTTTCCCTGCTCGGGTGAAATCAATCGAGAGATTGCAGATCCCAAGGCCTTGCTGACCGAGGCGGAAGCCCGCTACGGCGCCGATGCGACCTCCATCCAGCATTTGGACGGACTCAGTGTCGAGATGGAGCAGTGGCGCTTCAACTTGCGGATGTCCAATACCGAACCTGTTGTCAGGTTAAACGTCGAGAGCCGGGCGGATAGTGCGCTCATGCAGCAGAAAACCGAGGAGTTGCTCGCGTTCATTGACCAGTTCTAGCGGGCGGTCCCCCAGCTGACCAGCCTAGCCGTTCAAACCCTCAGCGGTTGCGAGCCACCGCGAGCTCCGCGAGGGCGACCAAGGCGTCCTTGGCCGGTGAAGCGCCGACAAGGGCGAGCCCAGCCAAGGCCTTCTGCTGATGTTCTACTGCTTGGTTTTGCGTGTATTCGATCCCGCCAGAACGGCGAACAGCGGCGATAACCTCGCTCAGATGCTCGCTGCTTTTGTCTGAGAGCGACTGTTTAACCAGCGCGGCGTCCTCGGTCGAACCTGCGGTCATGGTATGTATGAGAGGCAGAGTGGGCTTGCCCTCGTTAAGATCATCGCCAACTTGCTTGCCGGTCACTTCGGGATCCCCCGTGTAATCGAGCACGTCGTCGACCATTTGAAAGGCGATACCCAGGTGGCGCCCATAGTCCGCCAAGGCGGTCTGCATGTCTGACCCGCAGCCGCTGAGCATAGCGGGCCCCATGCATGCCGCTGCGAACAGCGCGGCTGTCTTGCGTTCAATGACTTCTAGGTACTGGCTTTCCGTCACCGACGGGTCACCGGCACGCACCAATTGAAGCACTTCACCCTCGGCGATCACGTTGGTGGTGTCCGCCATATGATCGAGCAGTTCCATGTTGGCAAGCTGGACCATTAACTGAAAAGCCCGGGTGTAAATGAAGTCGCCGACCAACACGCTGGAGGCGTTACCAAAATGCGCATTGGCCGTCGGGCGCCCGCGGCGCAGCGTCGAAATGTCCACCACGTCGTCATGAAGCAGGGTTGCGGTGTGGATAAATTCGACGACGGCCGCGAACTTGATAGCTTGGTCATCGACTTTCTCAAGCGCTTTGGCGGTGAGGAGCACCAGCAGGGGCCGAAGTCGCTTGCCCCCGGCGTCTACAATGTAATGGCCAATGTTCTCGACCAGCTCGACGTCAGACTGGAGCTGATCGATGATCAGCTGGTTAACGCGTTGAAAATCGTCCGCCACACAGGCTCGGATGGTCTCTATCACTGGGGGCCTCCAAAATCAGCGCGGAGTATAGTGGGTTGAGCTCCTTTCTGTCATGGCGGAGCGGCTCGAAACCCAGCAAAATGGTCAAAAGTGGGCTTGAACTGCTGGCTTTAGTCGCCTACTATTCGCGCCCCTGACCTCTGGCCATTGGCCCGAGGCACTGGTGCCGATGCTCTGCCTCCGCTAACGCGGACCTCAATTTGCGAGCCGGCTAACTGAGTGGAGAGACCCATGTACGCAGTAATCGAAAGTGGCGGTAAGCAACACCGCGTAGAAGAAGGCGAAGTGCTCAAGCTGGAGAAGCTTGAAGCGGCTACCGGCGAGACGATTGAGTTTGACCGTGTCTTGATGGTAGGGGCTGGTAGCGACGTAAAAATCGGCGCGCCCACGGTGGATGGCGGAAAGGTGACGGCTGAGGTGGTAGCACACGGCCGGCACGAGAAAATCCGCATTGTTAAGTTCAACCGCAGAAAGCACTACCGCAATGAAACTGGTCATCGCCAGTGGTATACCGAAGTAAAGATCACAGGCATCAAGGGCTGAGAGGAAACTAATATGGCACACAAAAAAGCTGGCGGTAGTACCCGTAACGGCCGCGATTCCGAAAGCAAACGACTTGGCGTCAAAGTATTTGGTGGGCAGGAAGTGTCCGCGGGCAGCATCATCGTCCGACAACGTGGCACCCGCTTCCATGCCGGAGACAACGTTCGTACTGGCAAAGACCACACGCTGTTCGCGACTGCCAATGGTAAAGTCGAGTTTTATACCGGTGGCCCGCAGAACCGCAAGCAGGTGCGGGTGGTGAGTGCCTGATTGGGAATTCGAGTAAATCCCAAGAAGCCTCGTCACCGGACGGGGCTTTTTTGTTTTGGGGCCAAGCTGGGGTTCTGCTAAGCCCCCGGTTAACACCCGTCCAAGGAGGCGCGGTAACGCGATAGCCCATGAAGTTTGTCGACGAAGCTAGCATCGAAGTCTATGCCGGTAACGGTGGCAACGGCTGCGTGAGTTTTCGCCGTGAAAAATATATTCCCAAAGGCGGTCCCGATGGTGGTGATGGCGGTGACGGCGGAAGCGTCTTTCTGCGCGGCGATGATGCTCTGAACACCATGATCGATTATCGCTATTCCCGTCGATTCCGTGCTGACAACGGCGAGTCGGGAAAAGGGCGAAACTGCACGGGTCGAGGGGGCGATGATCTGGTTCTGCCTGTGCCCATAGGCACCACGGTACTTGATGAAGACACCGGCGAGATTCTGGGTGACATCCGGGAGCACGGCCAGGACCTTTTGGTGGCGCAGGGCGGCTTTCACGGTCTCGGGAATACCCGGTTTAAATCCAGCGTCAATCGCGCGCCTCGCCAATCGACGCCGGGATCTTCGGGCGAGATGCGTCGGCTAAAGCTGGAGCTTAAGGTGTTGGCTGATGTTGGTTTGCTCGGGTTACCCAACGCCGGTAAATCGACGTTTATTCGCGCGGTGTCCGCGGCGACGCCCAAGGTGGCGGATTACCCCTTTACCACACTCATACCCAATCTTGGGGTGGTGAAGGTGGATGCCTATCGCTCTTTTGTGGTCGCCGATATTCCCGGATTAATCGAGGGAGCGTCAGAGGGTGCTGGCCTCGGTATTCGCTTCCTCAAACACCTGACGCGCAATCGAATCCTGCTGCACATCGTGGACGTGGCGCCACTTGACGAATCGGATCCTGCTGAGGCGGCACTCTCAATCGTGCGTGAGCTCGAGCGCTTCAGTCCGACTCTGGCGGCTCGACCTCGCTGGCTGGTACTCAACAAAACCGATTTGCTCTCCCCCGACCAGCTTGCCGAGCGCCGCAAGGCAGTGCTAGCGGCTCTTGCGTGGACGGGCCCGGTGTATGAGGTCGCTGCCATTACCCGTGAGGGGACGGGCCCGCTCAGCGGGGATTTAATGACCTGCATTGAAACGTTTAAGGCGGCTGAGGCCGATGACCCCGAGGCGCTGGCGCTGGAGCAAGAGATCCAGACGCGGATGCAGCAGGAGGCCAGAGACCGGATCGAATCCCTGCGCTCGGCACGTGCTGCGGCGCGCAAAGCACAGCGGGATCAGGATCTGGATGATGATGACGAGGTCGACGTGGAGTACCGACATTGAACGGGATAGAGCGCTCGTCCTTGCGCTCCGCCAAGCGCTGGGTCATTAAAGTGGGCAGCGCGTTGCTCACCGCTGGGGGACGTCGGATCGATCGTGGGGTAATCCATAGCCTTGTTCAGCAACTGGTAACCCTCAAGGAGGCGGGTTGCGAGGTTGTTCTCGTCTCGAGCGGTTCGATCGCTGCAGGCATCGTCCGCCTGGGTCTGAATGAGCGACCCACCGACATCCATGAACTGCAGGCGGCTGCGGCGGTCGGGCAGTCGGTGCTCATAAGAGCCTATGAAGATGCCATGGGCCCTCAGGGGCTGGTGTCGGCCATGGTGCTGCTTAGTCACGCTGATATCCGTGCCCGGGATCGTTATCTCAACGCGAGAGGTACTCTTAATACTCTTCTGGGGCGCGGCGTACTGCCCATCATTAACGAGAATGACACCGTCGTTACCGATGAGATCAGGTTGGGCGACAACGACACGCTCGGCGCGCTGGTGGCCAATTTGATCGACGCGGATGGGCTGATGATTTTGACCGATCAGGACGGCTTGTTCGATCAAAATCCGCTCGACAATCCATCGGCAACCCTGGTGTCACAAGCGGATGTCGATGACACCAGTCTCGACGGCATGGTGGGCGAGGCGGGGCGCTTCGGGCGCGGCGGGATGGTCACCAAGTTGCGTGCTGCACGGTTAGCGGCGCGGTCAGGTACCCTCACTGTGATCGCTAACGGGCAAACACCTCAGGTCATTCCGCGCATAGCGGAGGGTGAAGCGCTTGGCACCTTTTTGACTACCCAGCGCCGTCCCCAAAGTGCACGCAAGCAGTGGCTGGCCAGTTTGCTTCACCCCAAGGGCAGCATCACCCTCGATGCGGGGGCAATAAAAATGGTGGTGGAGTCGGGCAAGTCACTCCTGCCGATTGGTGTGGTCGCGGTGGAAGGACAGTTCGTTAGGGGTGATTTGGTGCGCTGTGTCAACGAGTCCGGCCAGGAAGTGGCTCGAGGTCTCATTAACTACAACGTTGACGAGGCGATGCGCCTTGTTAAAGCGCCGTCTAGCCAAATACCCGAGCTGTTGGGTTATGGCGGCGATCCTGAAATGATCCACAGCGATAACTTGGTGCGGGTATGAATACCACCACAACGCTACTGGGCTTGTATCTCGCTGCTATTTTTGCCGCCAGCCTGCTTGGCGGTTGGTTGCCGCGACGGTTCCAGCTGACCCATACGCGCACGCAACTCATCATGAGTTTGGTGGCAGGATTGATGTTGGGCGTGGCGTTTTTTCACCTCATACCCCATTCGGCCTTGACCCCGCCCATCGACGTCGATTTCACGATGCTGTGGTCCGTCATGGGTTTGGTATTTATGCTCGTGTTACTACGATTATTTCATTTCCATCAGCATGACTTTGCGCTGGCTGGCGATACCTGTGACCACGGCGATGCCGATGCGCATTCCCATACCCATGCCCACGATCACGGTCATGCCTCGGCGCCGAGCGGCCCCTTTACCTGGTTGGGTTTACTTCTGGGTCTTAGCGTGCACACGGTAGTCGATGGCGTTGCGTTGGGTGCGGTCATGCGCGCAGAGCCCACGGGAGGGGGAGTGCTTGGGCTGGGGGTTTTTCTCGCGATCTTGCTGCACAAGCCCCTTGATTCCCTGTCCATTGAGACCGTGATGATCGCCACAGGCCAATCGTCGCGGCGGCGGCGTTGGATCAATATCGGTTTTTCCCTGCTCTGTCCCCTCGCAGCGCTGCTGTTCTGGGCAGCGGTTGATCCTACACTCGCGGACTCGTTACTCCTCTCGGGAGCGCTCGCGTTTTCCGCGGGGGCGTTTATTTGTATTGCCTTGGGAGACCTCTTACCGGAAATCCAGTTTCACAGTCATGATCGCGGCAAGCTCACCGGGCTATTTTTGCTCGGATTAGGGCTCGCCTGGGCGATCGGTCTGGTAGAGGGTGTGCACTGATTGCACGGCGAGCCGGCTTAGGCGTTGATGTCTTCAGCGTCCAGCAGCTTTTTCGCTTCACGCGCCGTCACATCGCTGGGGTAACGGGGATGTTTCCACCCCTGAAGCTCGCGGATGACCAACCCCGACAGCACCTCAATGTGAGCATCGCTAGCATTTAGACACGGAATGTATTCGTAGCGCTCGCCGCCAGCTTCGAGGAAGTAGTCGCGATTCTCCATGCCAATTTCTTCGATGGTCTCGAGGCAGTCTGCTGAAAACCCCGGACACAAAATCTGCAAGGATTTGACCCCTGCGCCCGGCAGTTCTTTGAGCGTCTCGTCGGTGTAGGGCTTGAGCCACTCCTCCCGCCCAAAACGGGATTGAAAGGTGGTCAAGTAGCGTTCCGCCGGCAGCCCGAGTTGTTCGGCGACCAAGCGGGTGGTCTTGTGGCATTGGCAATGATAGGGATCGCCGTTATCGAGATAGCGCCGGGGGCTGCCGTGGTAGCTGAAGATCAATTTGTCCGCCTGTCCGTGCTGCGCCCAGTGTTCGCGGACGGATTGCGCAATCGCATTGATGTACCCCTGGTCATCGCCGTACTGGGCGATGAAACGAAAGTCGGGTAGCCAGCGCCGCCCTACAAAGTCATTAGCCACCTCATCAAAGGTTGAGCCCGTGGTTGGGCCGGCGTATTGGGGATAGAGCGGCAACACCACGAGGCGTTGGATACCTGCTGTGAACATGTCCTGCAGCACGGAAGGAATAGATGGATTGCCGTAGCGCATCGCCCCTCGCACCATAACGTGGGAGCCAACTGACTGTTCTAGCTTGGCCTGCACGCCACTGACTTGATCCATAAGGTGGTACAGCAGGGGAGAGCCGCGATCGGTCCAAACCTCACTGTAGGCTTCAGCGGATCGCGCGGGGCGGGTGTTTAAGATGATGCCGTGGAGAATCATCCACCAGATAAGTCGTGGGACTTCGACAACCCGTGGGTCACTGAGGAACTGCTTGAGATACGGACGCAGCGCTCCCTTGGTCGGAGCATCCGGGGTTCCCAGATTGGTCAGCAGCACACCTGTCAATGGCGGTGTGCCGTGATCAAAATCTGTTGTCCCTCGATAACTCATCAATCGTCCCTGAAATCCTCGGTTCGCGGGAGATACGCTGCCGCGCCGGACATGGATGCCTATTGTACGCTCTGCGGGCCCATGAGAGGGCACTGGGTTGCGCCGAGTCGAACGGTTAGTATACAAACCTACTCCAAGTTCAACTGGTGGACCCCGATGAGTCTGGATTTCGATAGCGCTCGCCTCTACAACCCGAATATGACCTCCGAGCATGAGGCGTGGCGGGCGCAGCTACGGCGTTTCGTTGACGCAGAGATCATGCCCTACGCCGAGGATTGGGATGAGGCGGGTGAAATTCCTATAGAGCTCTGGCCCAAAGCTGCCGCAGTGGGTTTGTTGGGGTTGGGCTACCCCGAGCAGTACGGTGGCACCCCGGGGGACGTCTGGCTCACCCAAATCGCCACCGAGGAGTTGTCCCGCGTTGGGGTAGGCGGGGTCAACGCCAGCCTGATGGTTCACGGCATCGGACTTCCTCCGGTCATCAACTGGGGTAGCGAAGCAATGAAAGAGCAGGTAGCTCCGCCCGTGCTGCGAGGGGAGGCTTGGATCTCCCTTGGTATTACCGAGCCTGGCGGGGGTTCTGATGTGGCGAATTTGCAAACCACGGCGGTACGTGATGGCGATCATTTCATCGTTAATGGGTCGAAGACCTATATTACCGGCGGTATGCGCGCCAATTGGGTGTCGACCGCCGTGCGCACCGGGGGAGAGGGTGCTACAGGAGTGTCGATGCTATTGATTCCGACCGATGCACCGGGATTTTCCCGCACTGAGCTTGAGCGCAAGCAGGGCTGGTGGGCGTCGGATACCGCGACGCTCTATTTTGATGATGTGCGAGTCCCTGTCGACCAGCTGATTGGCGAGGAGAATCAGGGCTTCAAGGTCATCATGACCAATTTTAATGCCGAGCGCATGGCGATGGCCGTGGGTATGGAGGCTTATGCGCGAGTGTGTATGGAGGAAGCTGTTGCCTGGGCCCGTGAGCGCAAAACCTTTGGTAAGCGGCTCGCCGATCACCAGGTGATTCGCCACAAGATCGCCATGATGAAACAAAAGATTAATGCGACCCAGGCCTACATACGCTGCTGCAACGAATCGATCGAGCGCGGCAATCCGGACCCGGCAGATATCGCGCTTCTAAAAGTTCAGGCGAGTGAGGTCATGGAGTTTTGTGCCAGGGAAGCCCTGCAAATCATGGGCGGAATTGGCTACATGCGTGGCTGCCGCTCTGAGCGTCTGTATCGCGAGGTCCGGGTCAATGCGATTGGTGGGGGCTCAGAGGAAATAATGCGAGATCTTGCCTCCCGCCAGTACGGCTTGTAGACCTGAGGTTTTAGCCCTAAGTCCTAAGTTCAAAGAAAGTCTGGCCTACGCAGAAAATGATCAATCAATGTTAGAGAGCAATGCGATGAGTGAATCGAAAGCCGCTTTAAAAGAGTTTCAGACCGAAGTGCGGGCGTGGATGAAGGAGCATGTCCCCGCGACACCTCCTTTCCTGCTGCCACTCAGTTTTTTGGAGGTCGGCACCGAGCAGCAGCTGGATTTTCTGCGGGAATGGCAGCACAAGGTCTGGTCGGCGGGTTATCTGGGCATGCACTGGCCCAAGGCGTACGGCGGTCAGGGTGCAGACCCCGCTTATCAGGGCATTGTCGATCGTGAATTGGGTGCCGCCAACGCCCCCATCATGTTCAACACCATAGGCTTGGGCTGGGTAGGTCCGTTGTTGCTGGAAATGGGTACCGAGGATGAGAAAGCCAAGTACCTGAAGGCGATTCTTTCGGGCGAGGAAATCTGGTGTCAGGGTTTTTCAGAGCCTGATCACGGCTCGGACCTCGGCGCGGTTCAGACCCGCGCTGTTCGCGACGGCGACGAGTATGTCATCAACGGATCAAAGATTTGGACCACGATGGGCAACTACGCCGACCATATGATTCTGTTGGCTCGAACGGACCCAACCGCCGAGCGCAAATACGACGGGCTGTCGTTCTTTTTGTCGCCTATGAAGATACCCGGGGTAGATGCTGTGCCTATCCGCAAGGTGACGGGAGAATACGGCTTTAATCAGGTGTTCTTTACCGACGCCCGTATTCCCGCCTCTACACTAATGCTGGAGGAGGGCAAGGGTTGGCAGGTGGCCATGAAGACCCTTGAATATGAGCGCGGCGTGCAGGCCGGGCAGGGCACCAGCCATTGGGCGGTCTCAATACAAATCGATGACTTGATCGATGACCTTCGCGGCTTTGAGCGCGACGGTGAGCCCCTGTTTCAGGATCCTTCGGTGAGGGACCAAGCGGTCACCCTCATTATGGAAGCCAAGGCACTGGCGCTGTCCCAGCGTCGCATGCGGTTGTCCGGTCTCACGTCGGATTTTCCAATGGGTTTGCCCTTGTCTTCAAAATATCGCGGCACCGAATGGGCGCGCCGGATGAAGTTGTTTGGTACCGCCATGCAGGGGGCGAGCAGTTCGCTCTATATGGGTGACGGTGATGCCTATCGCGGCGGCTTTTGGCAGCGCGCCTACTTTTCAAACTTTGGTATGACCATTGGGGGCGGCACCACCCAAGTGCAGGCCAACATTATCGCCGAGCATGTGCTTGGCTTGCCGAAGTAAGGGGAGCGAGGGATGTCGTCATTAGTTGGAAATGTAGCGCTTAACTTCAGTGAAGAGCAGTCCATGCTGCTCGATGTAGCCCGCGCGTTTGTCCGCGACAAAGCCCCTATCGATCGGGTCAGGGCGCAGCTCGAGACGGAGGCTGGTTACGATCAGGCCGTCTGGCAGGAGATGGTTGATCTAGGTTGGACCGGGATTGCCCTCCCCGAATCGGTGGGGGGCTCGGCGCTGGGTTTCTCCGCGGTGGTGCCGGTGATTGAGGCGCTCGGTCATGGGCTGTTAGGGACGCCGTTGATGGATACGACCCTGGCCGGGCAGCTTTTGTTGAGAGCGGGGGGAGCCGCGCAGGAGTCAGTGCTCGCAGCAATAGCAGAGGGCGAGATAGCCACGGTGGCATTCCTTGACGGGGCCGATTGGGGAGCCAATAACACCGGCGTCTCGTTGGATGATCAGGGTTGTCTGCAGGGCAGCAAGTCCTTTGTGGGCAGCGCTCAGGTCGCCTCGCGCTTTGTTGTGGTGGGAAACCGGGGGGGAGAACCGTTACTCGCGGTGGTTGCTCGCGATGCACTCTCCGATGATGCTTTGGTGGCCAATACCCTGATTGATCTTACCAAGCGTTCGGCCCGAATTGATTTTTCTGGCGTAAAGCCTGAGCAAGTGATAGCGGGGGAAGCGGTTACTGCGGCGCTTCGCGACTACCGGCTGCTGGGTGCTCTTCTCGCCGCCGTCGAGGCGACCGGTGCCGGTGCGCGCTGTCTTGAGGTGATCGTGGATTATCTGAAAACGCGAAAGCAATTTGGCAAATTAATCGGTTCTTATCAGGCGCTAAAGCATCCAACGGTGGATATCTATTGTGCTGTAGAGGATTCCCGCTCGTTTTGTTATCACGCTGCCAGCATCATTGATGAGGGTGCGCTCAGCACTGATGCAGAGACCGCTTGCCGGATGGCAAAAGTCTCTGGGGGAGACATGCTGGTCTTTGCAGGCGATCGCGCGGTTCAATTTCATGGGGGTATTGGTTTCACCTGGGATTGCGACTCGACCCTGTTTATCCGGCGGGCTCAGTGGACGCAGCAGGTGTTTGGGGACGCAATCCATCACCGTAAAGGGCTTGCCAGCTTACTGCTTGATTGACGGTCCTTTTCTCTATCCAGTGAGGAAGTCCGGCTTACGGTTTTTTTCGTAGAGCACCCATGACCAAAAAAACACCTATTCGCCGCGGCGCTATCGGCCGGGGTCTCACATTGTCGTTGGCTGGTGCCCGGGCGGGTGGTGCCTTTGCCATCGATGGCGCCTTGCGGCGACTCCGTGGCGACTCAGGTGTTGATGAGGAACGCTTGCAGCGGGAGGCCGATCGATTCGCCGATACCCTCGGCGAGCTCAAGGGGAGCTACGTCAAGATAGGCCAGTTGCTGGCACTTTTGGGGGAGCACTTTTTGCCGGCGCCGTTGACTCAAGCGCTGCATAGACTGGAATCTCAAACCCAGCCTTTGGACTGGACTCACATCGAGCCAGTCCTGCAAAGCGCTATGGGCGTCGAGCTTGAGCAGCTGAATGTCGATCATCAAGCTCTTGCGGCGGCGTCGCTGGCTCAGGTGCATCGTGCCAAGCACCGGCAAACCAAAAAAGACTTGGTTCTCAAAATTCAGTACCCGGATCTCACCGCGGTACTGGATGAGGATTTTGCCGCGGTTGTGCGGATGCTCCGTTTGGCTCGATGGATACCGGCCAGTAAAGACTTTGATAGCTGGCTGCAGGTGCTCCATGAGCAGTTGATCCTCGAGGTCGACTATCCGAGAGAGCTGGCGTTGGCCCGAGAAATGACCGAAGCCCTCGGTGCAAATTCCCGGATGGCCGGTTTGGATATCGAATTCCATGTACCCACCTACGACGCCGAGCTGAGTTCCCGTGATGTCCTTGTGATGGACTTTGTCCGCGGCAAGTTGGTGACCGATCCGTCGGTTGCCGCCCTGAGTCAGAAACGTCGTGATCAACTGGGCAGGGCGATGCTCGAACTGTTCTTCTTTGAAGTATTTGATCTCGGTCTCATGCAGGCAGATCCCAATTTTGGCAATTATCTGATCGGGGATCGGGGTGAGCGCATTGCGCTACTCGACTTTGGATCGGTGGTAAGGCTGTCTCGTGACACCCAGCATGCCCTTGCCGATACCATTGCGGGAGGCCAGCAAAAGGACTGGGCCAGACTTGAGCATGGATTAACAAAGCTAGGTTGTATTAACGCGAACAGCAGTGACTACGCACGCCGCACGTTCGTTGCCTTTGTTGAAAAACTGCTGGAGCCCCTGCGACCGCCAGGGGACCTGCCACCGGCGCTGCTCAATGCGCGGGGCGCTTATCGCTGGGCTGACTCACAGCTACTGAAACGCACGGGGCGCCATGTGGCAGGGTCGGTGGCAAGCCGAGATTTCTCTATCCCCCCGGGGGACTTCGCTTTGATGGCACGCAAGCTCACAGGTGTTTTCACCTTTATTTCGGTGGTCGGTGCGGAATTTAACGGCGTAGATATTGTCGATGACTGGCTGCGTCGCTGGGATTGCGCTCAATGAGTGATAGCTCTCGATCCGTACCCCGGGGGCGCGTGCGACGCTTCGGGAAGTTCGCCCGACTTGCGGGGGGTGTTGCGGGCAACATGTTGGCGCAGGGCGCCAAACAGGTCGCCTCGGGTCAGCGCCCCAAGGCGAGAGATTTATTGTTGACCCCGGCAAACGCCCGCCGACTGACTCGCCAGCTGTCAGAGATGCGCGGGGCGGCGATGAAGCTGGGTCAAATTCTCTCCATGGACAGTGGAGATCTGCTACCCAGAGAGCTTGCGGATATTCTGGCAACCCTTCGCAATGCCGCTTATGCCATGCCTAATCGCCAGCTCAATGAAGTGCTCACCGAGGCCTTTGGCGTCGAATACCAGGCAGTGCTGATCGACTTCGAGCAAAAACCTTTTGCGGCTGCATCGATCGGCCAGGTCCATCGCTTGCGCTCGGCTCGGGGTCAACCCGCTGTCCTCAAAATCCAGTACCCGGGCGTGCGCGAAAGTATCGACTCGGATGTAGACAATCTGGCAGCGCTTCTGAAGGTATCGGGTCTTCTTCCCAAGCACATGGACATCAGTCCTCTTCTCACCGAGGTAAAAGCTCAGTTGCACGAGGAGGCAGATTACAAACAGGAGGCCAAGTATCTCCGCGCCTTCGTAAAAGGACTGGGCGACGATGAGCGATTTCTGCTGCCCCGAGTGATTCCCTCCCTGAGTAGCTCTCGCGTTCTCGGCTTGACTTATGTCGAAGGGGTGGCCATCGAAGACGTTGTCAACGAGGATCAGGAGGAACGGGATCGGGTGATGTCATTGCTTTTTGAGCTCTTGCTTATAGAGCTCTTCGAGCTGGGTCTCGTACAGACCGACCCCAACTTTGCCAACTACCGATACAACCCAGAGACTGGTCAGGTTGTTCTGTTGGATTTTGGTGCATCAAAATATTTTCCAGATACATTTACCGCCGCTTATCTGAATCTCTTGGCAAGTGCTATCGAAGGGGATCACATGGGGATGGCAGCGGCGGCGGAAACGGCAGGGTACTCCCTCGGGCCTGAGGGCTCACCTTATAGAGAGGTTGTTCTGGATTTATTGCAGTTGGCCCTAGAGCCGATCAGCTGTGGTGAGGTCTACGACTTTGGAGAGTCAACCCTGCCTATTCGTCTCGCGGAGATGGGCCAACAAATTCAGGGCAATAAGGATTACTGGGAAGTGCCACCCATGTATGCGGCCTACATCCACAGAAAAATTGCCGGATTGTTTTTACTGGCGAGTCGCCTTAAGGCGCGCGTCAATATTTATGAGCTGGTACAGCCCTGGCTGGATTAACGGCCTGCTGGTAAGTGGGTTTTCAGAAATCGAACCATGTTGCCGCCCATCACGGCGCGGATTTCGGCCTCTGAAAACTCGGCGTCGAGCAGCCCTTGGGTCAGCTGCGCGATGTTTGCTGCATCGAAAGGCGCGCTGATTGCACCATCCCAGTCTGATCCAAGGGCAATGTGTTTGAGGCCAAATCGGTCGATGCCATAGCGGATTGCGCCGACTATTGACTCAACGTCGCTGCCGCAGGTGGCGCCATCCCAGAAACCGACGCCGATCAGGCCCCCGGCATTGGTGATCAGTTCCATGGTGTCGTCAGAAATGTTGCGCGGGCTGGCGCAGTGACCCTGAAAGCCGGTATGACTCACAATAAGTGGCACCAGATGCCTGGCCAGAAGATCCTGCACCACCGCCTCGGATGAGTGGGCGACGTCAATCATGATGCCGAGGGCGATCATACGGTCCACGGCCTGCTCGCCAAAGGATGTCAGTCCCTGATTGCTCTCCCCATGAAGCGATCCGCCAAGCGCATTATCGAAAAAGTGCTGCAGGGACATCATGCGAAAGCCCGCAGCATAAAGTCGATCCACGTTTTCAATATTGACGTCCAGTGCGTGGGACCCCTCGGTGCCAATGAGGGCTCCCACGATGGGCTCGCCTGCCCCTCGTCGGGCCAACACGTCCTCAAGGTCGCCTTGATTCAATACCACCTGCAGATGAGGCGAATCGGCGGCTGCCTGATTGATCCGATCTGCTTGGTACAGCGCCCGCTCGGCAAGTGATTCTCGCGTGGCGGCGGGCCAGCGCTGAATAAGCGCGAGCAGGGAAATATTGTCGAACGCCTCGCTCGAGTTTTCCTCATAGTTCTGGCCCCTCGGCGATTTGGTAACCGTGGTGAACATCTGCAGTGTGATGTTGCCCTCCAGTAGCCGCTCAAGATCCACATGCCCCCGGTTACTGCGCTCCTCAATGGGTCGTTGCCACAACGCGGTATCCGCATGAAGGTCACCGATCACCAATGTTTTGTGCAGCGTAAGGGCAGCACTGTCCACTGTTGGCTGGTCGTCAACGGTTAAGCGGTTCATCGATTGTTCGAACAGCCCGGGTCCCAGGCCGAACATCACGCTGACACCGATTAGTGAGAGCAGTCCCAAAGTGAAAAGAATGGTGCGGATCATGGCGGCGAGTCTCCTGCGTCAGCAGCTCGCATCATGGTACCTTGGGCGTGGCGGATGCAAGCCGCCCCAAGTAAGGCTTTGCAGCGAGGGGCGTTAGCCTAACAAGGGTGCGCCGATCCGCGCGCCGCGCTCCGACGTAAAGTCAGCCATGACGCAACCCCGACTGATTCTGATCCTGGCGGATCAGTTGAGCCCAAACAATCCGGCTCTCGTACTCGCCGACAAGGCCCGTGACGTGATTCTCCTCGCGGAGGTCGCCGAAGAGGCGCATTACGTTCGTCACAATCGGCACAAGATCGTCCTGTTGTTTTCCGCCATGCGTCATTTTGCGCAGGATCTAGAGCGCGACGGTTTTGCGGTTCAATACGTGTCCTTTGACCGCGGCGTAGCGAGTCTCCAGGACGCCTGCCGCGCGGCACTCGACGCGACTGGCTGTGGCGAACTGGTTGTCTGTGAGCCGGGGGAATATCGACTCTCTTCAGCCATGGCAAGCTGGAGCAGACAGCTCGCTGTTCCCGTACAGATTCTCGAAGACAGCAGATTTTTGGCGAGTCACGATCAGTTCCAGCAGTGGGCTGCCGGTCGCAAGCAGCTGCGAATGGAGTATTTCTATCGCGACATGCGTCGCCAATACGGCGTGCTGCTGGACGGCGCGGAGCCCTGCGGTGGCAAATGGAATTACGACAGCGATAACCGCGTTGGTTGGCGAGGGCAGTGCGAAATTCCCGAGCGGCCCGACGTGGTCCCAGACGCCATCACCACCGAGGTGATAGCGCTGGTCGAGCGCGGGTTTCCCAGTAATCCCGGCGATTTGACGCAGTTTCGTCTCGCGGTAACCCGCGACGATGCGCAAGCCCAGTTCGATTGGTTTTGCCACTATGCGCTGGCCAACTTTGGTACTTACCAGGATGCGCTCGTGGAGGAGTCTCCCTGGGTGTTTCACAGCCTCATATCCATGTACTTGAACTGTGGCTTGTTGGAGCCGCTGGCGGTGTGCCAACAGGTGGAGCAGGCGTGGCGCGACGAGCGTTGCTCGCTCTCCGCGGCCGAGGGGTTCATTCGCCAGATTTTGGGTTGGCGCGAGTACGTTCGAGGTATTTATTGGTTGCTCATGCCCGAATATGCGTCGCGAAATACCTTTGATGCCCGCCGACCTTTGCCGGACTTCTTTTGGACCGGTCACACCGATTTGCGCTGTTTGGAGCAAGCGATCACGCAGTCGCTAGATTTGGGCTATGCGCATCACATTCAGCGACTGATGGTGATCGGTAACTTTGCTTTGCTGGCAGGCTTGGATGTGGAGGCGGTGTGCGCTTGGTATCTCGCGGTGTACGTGGACGCCTACGAATGGGTGGAGTTACCGAATACCGCGGGTATGGCCCTGCACGCCGATAACGGCGCCATGGCGAGCAAGCCCTATGCAGCCAGTGGCAAATACATCCAGAAGCAAGGGAATCATTGCAAGTCCTGCCGCTTCAACCCGGCCAAGACAACGGGAGAGGGTGCGTGCCCGTTCAACAGCCTGTATTGGCATTTTATTGATCGCCATGCCGACTATTTAGGCGGCAATGCGCGCATGGGGCTTATTCTGGCGAACTGGCGCAAAAGAGATGCCGCTGACAAAGCCTCAATCCGTGACTGGGCCGACGCTTTCCTCGCCGCGCTTTAGTTTGTAGCGCTGGCTGCTACATTTTCGCGAGCAGTAGACCACCTCGTCCCAATTGTTTTTCCAGCGAGCGCGCCAGGCGAAGGGTCGCTCGCACACGGGACAAACCTTGGTAGGCAGGTCGCTTTTCTTATGCATCGCCAAGGTCTCGCTCGGTGATGGGCCAGTCCGCCGCGTCGGTAACGAAAGCCGGTTGTGGCGCGCGATACCCGTCCCATTTGCGGGTGAACAAACCGTCGGGGTCTTGCTGGGCGGCCTGCTTGTCGAGATTAAACTGACGGCCGCCTCTAGGATCATGGCCGACCCCGGCGATGTATTGCCAATTGCCGTAGTTACTCCCAACGTCAAAATCGATCAAATGCTTCTCAAAGAAGGCGGCGCCAAACCGCCAGTCACCCTGCAGTTCGTGGATTAAGCAGCTCGCCGCGATCTGCCGGCCGCGATTGCTCATCCAGCCGGTCGCCACAAGCTGGCGCATCAGCGCGTTAACCAGCGGGAAGTCGGTGTCCCCCGCGCACCAGCGGGCAAATTGTCGGGGTTCGAAGGGACTGAGTCGGGGCTTGCCCACAACCCCTCCGATGCGAAATAGCTTGGGGCCATCGACCACTGCCCGCCAGTGGAAGAACTCGCGCCAGAGCAGCTCGAAATAGAGCCAGTAAGTGGATTCGTTGGCGATTTCCCGGCGCTCGAAATCAAAAATACGATGGGCGATGTGACGTACGGAGAGGTTGCCGTTGGCCAACCAGGGTGACAGCGTGCTCGAGCCGTCCAGACCATCGAGGCAGTTGCGCGTCTCTTTGTAGTCGACAATCGATTTGTCGACGTCGATGAATTGTTGCAAGCGGCGCTCCCCGGCCCGTTTTCCACCGGGCAGCGGGAGTGCGGGATGGCGGCTATGAGGTGAGGGCGGAATGCTGTCGAACTCGGCCGCCGGCGGCGGAGGCAGCCGCTCTGGCGGTGCGAGGGGTGTTTTGACGGTGAGTTTCTCTATCCGTCGGCGAAAAGGGGAGAAGACCCCGGGAATCTCCGCGAGTTCGAAGGGAAAATCCTCGGGCTGGAACAGGGTATTGCCCCGATGGACAACCAGGGGAATGGTGAGCTTTTGCTCAAGAAACGCCAGGGTTTTGGCTTCATTTGACCCGTGGCACCGTGACAGACTGATCTCGGTGATGCCAAATCGCGCTACCAGATCCGGTAGCACCAACTCGGGTGAGCCCTCCAGCACCATCAGATTTTGCCCCAGAGCCTGGAGTTCCCGCTGCAGTTCGGTCAGGGACTCTCGAAGAAAACGGTCTCGCTGGGGCCCCAAGCCCACGGTGTTACACCAGGGCTTTGGCCTCGGCATCAAAAACACGCAGAGCAGGGAGTCCGCGGCCGCGTGACTCAAGAGCGCCGGATTGTCGTCTAACCTGAGATCCTGCTGAAACCAGTGCAGATGCCGCATAAAACAAGGTGCTTGCTAGGGTGTAGGGCATGTACGGGATCTGAAGCGCGCCGGGTCACTGACTGCATGGCAACAAAATAGTGTCATCGGAATTTCACGGCACTTTCATCGTATCTTCACATGACCAAATGGCATTTATCTCTTATTATTCTCGAAGCGCTCGCGAGAGCGATGATTGGTCCGTTTCACAACCCTCTTTCCCAGGAGTCTTTGATCATGAAGAAGTCCGTTGCACAGCTGTTTGCGCGTAAAGCGCTGGTGAGTGCCATCGTTGGCACCAGTATCGTTGGTGTGGTTGGTAGCTCAAATAGCGCTTATGCGCAAGAAACATCCGCCATGGTACGTGGTGTGGTGACAGATTTAGCAGGTAGCCCTGTAAGCGGTGCCACGGTTGTGGTGACCTCATCAAGCACCGGTATCAGCAAAACGGTAACTACCGATACTAACGGTGCCTACTCGGTTCGTGGCTTACCTGCCGGTGTTGCCTATGATGTAACCGTTGATGCCAACGGTCTTCAAAAGGCCAGCACAGAAGGCATGCAGTTGGCGGTGGGTCAATCAGCGGTTATGAACTATCGTTTGAGTGATGAAGAGGAAGTGATTGTTGTGGCCCAACGTGTGGCCGTTGCCGAGACAGCAATTGGGCCTACGGCAATTTTTGATCTCCAAAGCCTACAGGATTCCCCCGCTATCAACCGCAACATCAACGACATTATTGGTCAAGATCCCCGTATTTTTATCGACCAGTCAAGCGGTGTTGACTCGATTCAGTGCAACGGCGCAAACCCCCGTTTCAATAGCCTGACGGTTGATGGAATTCGCCTGAATGACGGCTTTGGTCTCAACAGCAATGGCTACCCGACTCAGCGTATGCCTTTCCCATTCGACGCTATTTCAAGCGTGGCTGTGGAGTTGGCGCCAATGAGCGTGGTCTACGGTGGCTTCTCTGCGTGTAACGTGAATGCTGTTACCAAAACCGGCAGCAATGAGATTTTTGGCTCACTGTTTTTCGACTACGGCAGCGATTCGCTGCGTGGTGACAAACTGGAAGGCGATACTATCGAATCGCAATCCTATGAAGAGACCCGTTATGGTTTCGAGATTGGCGGTGCCATTCTTAAAGACAAGCTGTTCTTCTACGGAGCTTACGAAAAGTATGACGGCGTCGATTTGAACGATAGAGGTGCTATCGGTTCTGGCGCAGTTAACGAAGTACTTATCTCCCAGGCGGAACTTGACCGTATTGCTCAAATAGCCCGTGACGTATACGACTACGACCCAGGTACGGCGAAAGCTGAACCGTTCGATTTTGAGGACGAAAAATACCTCGCCAAGATCGACTGGTATGTAACCGACGCGCAACGTGTAGCGCTCACGTACATGTACAACGATTCCTTTAACTTCACGCCCTCTGACGGTGATTTAAACGAATTTGAATTCAGCAAGCATTTCTACAAGCGCGGCGCAGAGCTCGAGTCATACACTCTGAACTGGTACTCAGACTGGAGCAGCAACTTCTCGACCGAAGTACGTTACAGCGTGAGCGAGGTGGACTTCCTGCAACAGTCTGTGTCGGGCCCCGATTTTGGAGAGGTTCAAATCCGGGCGGGCGATGGTGTCAACGTTTACCTGGGTGCCGATGACAGTCGTCACGCAAATTCTCTGAATTGGGATACCGAGCAGTTGGTTCTTCGTGGTCATTACACCCTTGGTGATCACACCATCACAGCTGGTTTTGAACGTGAGTCAATTGAGGTCTACAACCTATTCTACCAGCACACTGATACTGAAATTCGCTTTAACAGTATTGATGACTTTGAGGCTGGTCTCGCGCAACGCGTTTACTACGGTAATGCTATCAGCAACGTCGATACCGATTCGGCGGTTGAGTGGGCCTATGACGTCAACACCTTCTACATTGAAGACGAGTGGCAGTTTAACGACCGCTTGTTACTCACCTTTGGTCTGCGTTACGACTACTACGAGACCAGTGACGTGCCTAATGAGAACCCGGATTTTGTTGCCGATTATGGTTTCTCAAACACGGCGACGCTTGATGGTGTAGATCTATTGTTGCCACGATTTGGTTTCACTTTTGCAGCAACGGATGACATCACTCTGCGCGGTGGCGTGGGTCTCTTCTCGGGTGGTAACCCCAACGTTTGGTACTCAAACGTGTACTCCAATACCAACACTACCTCAGTACAGGCGCTGTACCGAGCGGGTCGCGGTGACTTCTCCGATGTATCGGCGCTAGCACTGTTCGACTTTGACTACAGCTTGTGTGAGAGCGGTGTGCCTACCTGTGGCCCCGGCTACGGGGTGCCCACGGGTCTGGCTAATGAGGTTGCAGCGGGTAATGGCTCCAACTTTGAAATCGTTTACCTTGACCCCGATTTTGAGGCACCCACAGAGTGGAAATATGCGCTGGGCATGACCTGGGAGATTGGCGATGGCTACACCTTGCAAGCCGATGCACAGATTACCCGCGGTGAAGACACGGCCATCTACAAGCACGGCGATCTCGAGCAGGTGGGCACCAGCGCCGATGGCCGCCCGGTGTATGACAGTGTGCGTGTACCCACTTTTATGCTGACTAATAGCACGAAGGGTAATGAGTCTGAGTCGCTGTCGGTAAGCCTGTTTAAGGCTTATGACTTTGGTTTGGATATGCGCTTGGGTTACGCATGGACAGATGCCAAAGACGTCAATCCTATGACGTCCTCGGTGGCGTTCTCTAACTACTCAAATCGCACGTTCTTTGACCCAGAGGAAGAGGTGCTGTCTACATCTAACTACAACGTGGAGCACCGCTTTACGGCTGTATTGAACTACACCACGGAGTTGTTTGCTAACTACGAGACGCGGGTCTCACTGTTTGCTCAGAGCAACTCGGGCACGCCCTACAGTATTGTATTGCCAGAGTTTGAGGGTCAGTTGGCCTACGGCTTCACGCCTTATTTCGAGGGCGATGTGGTACTGGTTGAGCCCGGTACGCGTAACAACCAAGAAGGTAGCTGGTGGACCAAGGCGGACCTGCGTATTACGCAAGAGTTTCCCGGCTTGATGACCGAGCATCGCGGTAGCGCATTCATCATTATCGACAACTTTACTAACTTGTTGAACGATGATTGGGGTGTGATGGAACGACCTATCTTCCCTTACGGTGTAACCCAAGCACAGCAAGCCAATGGCCAAGCTGAAACCCGCGTGGGTGAGGCTTCCTTGTGGGAGGTGCGTGTGGGTTTGAACTATCGCTTCTGAGCGATCTGCAGGCTGTCAAGGGCGCCCCAGCGGCGCCCTTTTTTATTTCGGTCCCAGTAGCGCCGTCAAGAGCAGAGCCAGTCGCCGACTGGCTAACCGCTTACGGGTGATAACAGTCGGTGCATGGGCGAGTAAATACTCCTCTGAGAGGACCGCCAATCGGTGGGGCTTCAAATAGGCGACGGCGGGTGTGTTCAGAATAGCGATGCTTTCATTCGCCCAGTCGTTGGGATTCAAAGAGGGCTGGGTTTGCCGATCAGAGGCGGCGTTGGATGCCTCGCGAATACGTGCTGCAGCCTCCGGGTCCTGTGCTCCTACGTAGCCGACGTAGCGGCTAATCAGGCCGTCCCATATCGCGTGCATGTTGACCCGATCGCGCTGTTCTCCCAGTAGCCGCTGCAGGTAAGGAGGGAGCGTTAAATAAACCCGATTCCCGCCCAGATCCTCGGCATAAGCGACATGAAAAGGCTGATGCAAGTCCCCCACCAGGTGGCCGATCCACATGAGTGCTTCGCGCCGCTGTTGCTTTGGTGCGGGCGAGGTCAGCACCTTTATCTGCTGCTTGAGTGCGGACAGGGCATCACCGTCCTCGGGATCGGTTGTTTGTTCGATAGTCTCCACCCCGGGGAAAGTATTTCGATAATGCCAGGGTCGCGTTTCGGGCCGAGTCCGCTTGATGTTGTCCGCCCAGACACAGGCCTCCGGGAACGGTCTGTCGAGAAGCTCAACCACGCTAGCCCGCACGTCGGGTGTTAGCTGGCCGAGGGCCTCTTCACAAATTGTTTTGTGGTCTGTGTCCCACCAGGCGCGGGCGACACCGGGTATCAGCATAACGAGGGCCAAGGCCCCGCTGAAAATCGCGGCTCGGTGGGTACTCCTGTGGGATATGGGCATACGGCAGCTCGGGCTAGGGCGTGCAGACGGTGCGGCAGAGGTCAGTAGCATACTGCCTGAGGATTTCGCACGCTACTGAGTGTGCTCGCTCTGGTTGCCGTCCGCGCAGACGGCTGTTCCGCCTGACATGGCGTAATCCGGTACACTGAGTTTTCATTTGTGGTGTATCACCTCTTCTGCAGACATTTCATGGACTCGATGCAGCGGCAGTTTTTTGCAATCTACAACGCCGACGGTTCGCTCAGCGGCGAAATTCGTTACCTCATTGGGAAGTTGAGCGGGGCATCTGAGTGTGCCCTGTGTGACTTGAGCCACGGGTGGAATCCTTTGGGGCGCGAGGTATGGCGTCAATCGAAAGAAGCGCTTTCTCAGCTAGTCTGGTTGCATCGTGACGAGCAGCCGGATGCCTTGCGAGCCTTTAGCGAAGGCTTGTTGCCGGCGGTGATTATGGAGGAGGCGAGCGGGTTTAAGATCTTGATGGATGCTGCCTGCTTGAAGGCCTGTGGGGGCGATTTCAAGCTTTTCGAGCAGGAATTTCTCGCTCGGGTGGGGGCCTTAATCGGTGATAGCATGGCGCTCGAAGGACCCAATCAAACAAGGGAAATTGATGAATAGCTTAATCGGTGTTGTCGCGCTATTGGCTTTTGCGTGGTTGGTATCTTCCAATCGGGCGGTCATTAACTGGCGCACGGTTGGGTGGGCTTTTGCCTTGCAGGCTGGCATCGGTGGTATCGCGTTATTTTCTGCTTGGGGACAATCGGCATTGCAGTTTCTCTCGGGGCGCGTGGCTTCGTTGCTGGAGTATAGCCAAGCAGGTATCGCCTTCATGTTTGGCCCCCTGGTCGCGAGCGAGAGTAATTTGGGGTTTATTTTTGCCTTTAGTGTGCTGCCCGTCGTTATCTTTTTTAGTGCGTTGATTGCAGTGCTGTATCACCTGGGTGTGATGCAGTGGATTATTCGTATTATCGGCGGCGGCCTCAGACGCCTGCTCGGCACCAGTCACACGGAATCCCTGTCAGCAGCGGCTAACGTTTTTGTGGGTCAGGCGGAGGCGCCGCTGGTAGCAAGACCCTATCTACCGGGCATGACATCCTCCGAGCTTTTTGCGGTGATGGTCGGTGGCATGGCGTCAATTGCTGGATCTGTCATGGCGGGCTATGTTGCCCTTGGCGTGCCTTTGGAGTTTCTTCTCGCGGCCTCGTTTATGGCGGCCCCCGGCGGGCTTCTGATGGCCAAGATGCTGGAGCCGGAGACAAAAATTCCTGAGCAGCCAAAACCCGGTGCCAAGCTTGAAGGTGAACGTTACGTAAACTTGGTGGACGCCGCCGCGTCGGGTGCGATGGACGGATTTAAGATGGCCGGCGCGATCGCCGCCATGCTGATGGCCTTTATAGGCCTCATCGCCATGCTCAACGGTTTGCTGGGTTGGGCGGGCGAGATGCTGGGTCAGCCGGGCGTTACTCTCGAAGCCTTACTGGGCTTGTTGTTCAAGCCCTTGGCGTGGTTACTGGGGGTGCCCTGGAGCGAGGCGGAGTTGGCGGGGAGCTTGATCGGGCAGAAGCTGGTGCTCAATGAGTTTGTGGCTTACGTCGCCTATTCGGAAGTGGCGACCGACTTTTCAGCCAATGCTTCTGCCATCGTTGTTTTTGCCTTGTGCGGATTTGCCAACCTCTCGTCGATTGCGATTTTACTTGGCGGCTTGGGAGCTATTGCGCCCATGCGGCGAGACGAGATTTCCCGTTTCGGGCCGCGGGCGCTGCTTGCCGCAACCCTGTCGAATTTGATGAGCGCTTCCCTGGCGGGATTTTTCCTGTCCATCGGCTGAGAGTGTTGAGGGCGAAAATGGCGACAAGGACCGTCAAACAATGAATGAGCTGCCGTTGCTGTCTTGCACTGACCCGGAATTCGGCGAGAAATTCGTGGTCTCGCTGCAACAGTATGGCTTCGGTGCGTTGGTCGATCACCCCCTGGACATGCCTCGGGTGCGGCGTATTTATCAGCACTGGGGCACCTGGTTTGGCGGTGATAAGGATGCGTGCTTCGATGTGGATCCGAAAACACAGGATGGTTATGTTTCGCTCGATCTTGCTGAGCATGCCAAAGGCTATGAACAGCAAGATTATAAAGAGTACTTTCAATACTATCCTTGGGGTCGCTGCCCCGACGCCTTGCGCACAGATTTGGCCGCGCATTACCACGATGCGGTGGACTTTGCGTCCCGTTTGTTGATGTATATCCAAGACGCGATGCCCGAGCCGATCTCTGCAACCCTCGAGCAACCACTTCACGCCATGATTGCTGACAGTCAACAATCCATGCTCAGAGTGTTGCATTACCCCCCATTACCGGACGATGTGGCTGCGCCGCGTGCCGCGCCCCATGAAGACATCAATTTTCTTACGCTGCTGCCTGCGGCGGATGGCCCCGGGCTTGAAATAAAAACCCGCGAAGGGGAATGGATCTCTGTTCCCAATGAGCCCAACCAACTGCTGGTGAATATTGGTGACATGCTGCAGGAGGTTTCCGGCGGCTGGCTGCCATCGACAACCCATCAGGTCGTCTTGAGTGACAACCATCGGCGAAGCGGAAGAATGTCATTGCCTCTGTTTCTGCATCCGCGCCCCGAGGTGCGCTTGTCGTCTCGCTACTCGGCTCGGGATTATCTGCAAGAGCGCTTGGGCGAATTGGGTGTGTTGTGATCTTTTTTCGGTGCGGGGTTATCGCCATGGCGCTGATGTTCTCTGCTTTGGCGGTAATGGCAGGGGTGGAGAGCAACGAACAGCAGCCAGTGGTGGTGGGCGTAGCCGCCAATTTTGCGCCGGTGGCGGAGGCTGTTGCCCGGCAGTTTGAGCGCGAAACAGGTACCAAGGTGCAAATCGTGGTGGGCTCCACGGGGTTGCTGTTTGCACAAATTAAGCAAGGTGCGGCAATCGACGTGTTTCTGGCAGCAGATATGGATCGCCCAAGGCAGCTCGCACGGGGCACATCAGTCGCCGAGGTTTACACCCGAGGTCGGCTTTCGCTGTGGTGGCCTGCTGCGGCTGGACCGGTCACGCTCGAGTCTTTTTTGGCTCAGGCACAGTTGGTCGCACTTCCCAATCCACGGCTCGCGCCCTACGGCGTCGCCGCCGAAGCAATCCTGGCCCGCTACGAGCCAATAGAACCCCGTTGGACTCGAATTCTTGGGCAGAACGTCGGTGCCACCTTTAATCAGATAAGCGCCGGGAGCGTCGATGGTGGCTTTGTTGCGCTGTCCCAGCTCCTGGCGGCGGGAACGCCAACATCACAATATCTGGTGCTACCCGAATCCAGTTACCCGCCCATTCTGCAGGGCGCGGTGCTCACAGCCGCGGGTGAAAGTCGTCAAAAAGCAGAGGCTTTTCTCAGATTCCTGCTGAGCCCGCGCGTGCAGCAGCGGTTGGCGCAGTGGGGATATCTGCCGGTTGAGGCGGCAGTGTCATGACGCTGGAGTGGTCGGCACTTTGGTTGACGATGCAGCTAGCAACGGTGACCACCGCAGCGTTGCTGGTGCTGGCAACCCCCGTAGCCTGGTGGCTTTCGACCTCTCGGCGAGTAGCCGTGGGGTGGTTAGAGGCCATCGTGGCGTTACCGCTGGTATTGCCGCCCACGGTGATTGGCTTTTATCTCTTGGTGGCCTTTGCGCCTGATGCCTTTCCCGGCGCTTGGTGGCAGGCGTTAACCGGGGGCACATTGTTATTCAGCTTTGAAGGACTGGTGCTTGCGTCGCTCATTTACTCGCTGCCCTTTGCGGTGCAGCCGCTACAGACCGCTTTTCAGGGGGTGAGTCGCGAGCTGCTGGAAGCGGCAACCACGCTGGGATCCTCCTCGCTGGATCGATTTATGCACATCGTCCTTCCCTTGAGTCGGCGGGGGTACCTGACCGCGGCCGTCCTGACTTTTGCTCATACGGTGGGTGAGTTCGGCATCGTATTGATGATTGGCGGCAATATTCCGGGTGAAACCCGGGTGGCATCCCTGGCCCTGTACGAGTCGGTCGAGACACTTGATTACGGCTCCGCCCATCAAATGGCCGCAGTGTTGTTGGTTTTCTCCTTCGCGGTGTTGCTGGTGGTTTATGGACTTAATCGGCGCATCGCCTTGGGCCAGGAGAGGCCTCACCGATGACCTCTCTGACACTTTCGTTGCAGCACAACCTCGGTGGTTTTCGTCTCGGTATCGAGGAGGAATTTTCCTTGCAGGGTGTTCTTGGCGTGCTCGGACCCAGCGGGGCGGGCAAGACCACGTTGCTTCGTTTGCTGGCCGGGTTGGAACAACCTGAGCGCGGCCGCCTCGTGTTTGATACGACCTGCTGGCTCGATACCGAACGGGGTGTGCAATGCCCCGCTCACCAACGCGGTGTCGGCTTTGTGTTTCAGGACGCGCGACTTTTTCCGCACTTAACGGTGGAAGAAAATCTGCACTTCGCGCAACAACGCGCTGTGAGGTCCGGGGTGTCCACCGTGGACATCGTTGAGGCGCTTGGGCTCGGCTCGCTGATGCGGCGAATGCCGCGCACCCTCTCGGGAGGGGAGCGTCAGCGCGTCGCACTCGGGCGCACCTTGATGAATCGTCCTAGGCTCTTGCTTTTGGATGAGCCCGTCTCGGCAATTGATACCGAGGGTAGGGCGGTGCTGCTCGCCCATATTCGGCGATTGGCAAAGGAGCTGGGGGTGCCCACGATTTTCGTATCACACCAGGTATCCGAGATGGCTTTTGTGGCCGACGAGCTGTGGGTTATGCGAGCCGGCGAGTTGATCGCTCAGGGGCCGGTGGCGCAAGTTATGAATCAGCTTGACCTGCAGGAGGTCTCTGGAGCGTCCGAGGCAGGCTCGGTGCTCAGTGCCGAGGTCACCGCCCATCACAGGGATTATCAGCTTACCACTCTCTCTTTTGGCGAGAACGTCCTGGCGGTGGCGGGTTTGATCGGTACAGTGGGCGATTCGATGCGGCTCAGGATTCAGGCCAGGGACGTTGCAATTGCAACCGCTAAGCCTGAGGGACTGTCGATTCGAAACGTGCTGCCGGCGACAGTCACAGCGCTTGGCCAAGGGTCGGCGGGCCCGCATACCGATGTTTTACTACGTTGTGGCGATACCGAGCTCCGCGCCCGGATCACTCGGGCCTCGGCAGATGAACTGGCGCTCGAGGCGGGTCAATCGGTCTATGCGCTGCTCAAAGCGGTATCGGTAGAGTCGCCTTAGTCGCCGGTCGCTTTCTGACGTTGTTGCCATCCCAGACCGCCCAGAATAAATACCAACCCCACCAGCGTTGAGGGCATCACGGGCTCATTGAGCAGCCACCAGATGAGCAGCAGGGAGAGGGGTGGCGCCAGAAAAATTAAGGTCGAAATCCGCGCGGTGTTGTTGGTTAGGCGCATCGCTCGCAGCCATAAGATAAAGCTTAAACCCATTTCAAACAGGCCGATATAAACCGCGCCCAGCGCACCGGTAAGGCTCACGCTATCGAGGTCGCCCCGCCAAAGTGCGGCGAGTAATAAGAGTGGGGCCGCGGCAGAGAAGTTAAGAAACAGACTGACCACCGGTGACAGTGAGATCTTGGTGTTGGCAATCCAGTAAAGTGCCCACAGCAGGGTGCTGCCGATGGCGAGCGCGACGCCCGCCGGGTTGGATAGTGTCAGGCCCGTGACGTCGCCCCGGGTGGCAATCACCACGACCCCTGAATAACTGATGAGCGCAGCTATGGCATCGCGCCCTTTGAGCGGTTGTCGCAATAGTGGTACCGCCAGTAGCGGCAGTACGAGTGCCCAGGTGTAATTGAGCGCCATGGCTTCCTGGGCCAGCAGTGCGTCGTAGGCGGCAAAAAGAACGAGGTAGTAAAGACCGGGATTGAGCAAGCCGAGGGTCAAGGCATATACCAGTGATCTCCTCTGTAGACCTCGAAGCTCCTGCGCGGCACCCGTGATACAGAGGACGCCGAGCAAAAAAAGCCAGGACACCGCACTGGCAAGGGCCACGAGAGCAAGGGGTGTTAGCGCAGCCAGCGAGATCTTGAAGGCGGTCGCCACCGTCGACCATAGCAAGACCGCACCGAGCCCGTTGATCAGGGCAAGTCGGTGGGAAGAGTTCGCTGACACAGGGAGCACAGACCCACTAGTGAGGGAATTAATGGCGCTTAGCCGGGTGAGTTACCGGTCAAGTCGCGGTAACCGCCGCCGTTGATAATTTGGGTATAGCCCTGGGCTTGCAGCGTACTCGCCGCCATGCCCGACCGGTTGCCGCTGCGACAATACAGCACGATGGTGTCATCGCTGGAAAGGTTGAGTGCGGATACACCCTCGAGGATTTTCTGGTGAGGTATGTGAATAGCACCGGGCAGCATGCCGTCTTTGACTTCCTCGTCTGTGCGTACATCGATCACGACCGCGCCTTGCTCAATTGCGGCAAGCGCTGCCGGTGTGTCGACGTTGCTCTGGCTGCAGGCCAGCAACACGACGCCGAGTATCAGCAGTAACAGTGTTCGCATGATGATGCCCTCCGGGCACAGGAGCCAATTAGTGTAGAGTTGACGATTATGACCCATTAAGATGTTCTCTGCGGAGCCTTTCTGTCGCGTCATGTGTGGCTAACGGACAGTTGGACAGTTGTGCGGCTACCTGGGCCGCGGGACTCACAAAAAGAGATAAGTGCATGCGACTAGGTCTGTTCATGGGGTTAATGCTCACGGTGTTGGAGGCCGGGGCGTGGTCGAATCACGCCATGCTGCTTTGGCCAGCCATGAAAAATACCAAGTCCCTGACTGAGAACCGCCTTGTCGTCGAACCTCTTGAGGCTTTTATCCGCGCTGAGGGTGCCGCAATCGCCAACACCCTTGAGGAAGTAGAGCTGTGGTCTATCGCGAATTTGGAAGCCTATCCGCCTACCCCCACCGAGCTCCGGTTTGACCCAACAGCCTCCGAGAACGCGTTGAGTGATTTTCTAGCGGCGATTCGCGTCAACCCGGAGCTGGACTACGGACTGTTTCGGCAGGGGACAGTTGACGATGTCGCGAGTGAGCAGGCGGCGTTGAAGTGGGCTGACGTCAGCTTTCTCAGCGCGCAAAACTCCACCCGTGAACTCGTTTATTACTCACTTGAAGCAGGTGACTTGATAAGCCCGGCCCATGTGATGATATCGGCGAATGACGAGCCCGATCACGGGATGGATATCGGGCTCTACACCGACAACGGGACGTCCTTCGGCGCGGCCTATGGTTTTGGATCTCAGCCTTTTGGCAATCCCAATCTGGACTACAGCTCTCAGGCCCCCTTTCACATGGGCTTTTATCATCTCGACTGGCTTACCGCCCGGGTTGAGCCTGACCTGCTGCGCACTTTGCCCGCTTGGCGAATTCGCCTATATGAATCACTGGCAGCGCTCGCTTTCAGCACTGGACACGATTACTGGGGTTGGCGCTTCATGGGTTGGGCGCTGCACTACATTGGCGACCTGACTCAGCCGTATCACACCGATCCTTTGCCGGGCGTGGATTTGCTGTCCTCACTCTGGTTGGTGGTGCAGGGTAAGACCGCCGATGCCATTCAGCTCGTTTCCAACCGGCACGGGGTCTTGGAGTCTTACCAGTTTCAGCGCATACGCGAGGCACAGCTGGCGCAGGCTTGGCGCGGGCCCCTGCTGTCAGCGCTGTCTTTTCAGGACACGGCCTGTGTGCATTCCGGGTCGGATATCATCGCTTTAACCGGAGGCTCAAAAGCCCTTGGCGAGCATCTCGATCGCACACTGGAACAGCAGTCGCCGCCCCGGTTTGTTGCCGATCCCGCATTTGAGTGGACGGGCTCGGGCTATGAGGCCGAGGTTGATCGACTTGTCGGTATTTTTGGCGGCCAGTCAGCGATCGCGACCCTTGATGATGAGCTACTGATCCACCTCAATCGTTTTTCACACTACGCCAGCGGCTGGATTAACCAGAGCGTGGCTTTTGAGTCAGGCCAGTCGACTGGATGTTCGCGTTAATCGATATCCTCAGTGACAGCACAACAGGCGCTCTTCACCGAGCCCAATAACGGAGCAAGTTAACCATGGTTATATTCAGAGTCAGCCGGTTGTTTATCTGGGGAGTCATGCTGTGGTGTGGTGTCGCCACCGCCTCGGCCCAACCGCAAACAGGGCCGGTCGTTCCCTCGTTTGGTCCGGTGCTGCCTCCGCCAGAAGGTGCCTTTAGTCTTGATGCCAACACCCATTACAAAGTGTCCATTGATGTGGGTGAGACCGCTGAGTTTCCCGGGGATCAAAGTCGCAAGCTGACCTCGGTAGCGCGCTTTCTGAATATGCATGCGCAGCAGGGAATGTCGCCCCAGAATATTGAATTTGCGGTCATTGTTCACGGCATGGCAGCTAATGACTTGCTGACTGATGAGGCATATGAGAAACGCTTCAACAGCACGAACCCGAACACGGCGTTACTCGATGAGTTGAATCGAGCGGGCGTCACCGTCTATTTGTGTTCACAGACAGCGGCTTTCCGCCAAATGGCGGCCGAGGAATTTCGAGAAGATGTCGTGATGGCGCTATCTGCAATGTCCGCTCACGTCAGACTGCAGCAAGAGGGCTTTACGCTCATTCCATTTTAACGACGGTTAAATCCATTCCAAAGGCTATGCCATGACAATCCCAAAATACGCTTACGCTACGTTACTTACCTGGTTTTTGGCGCTGGGCGGGTGCTTCGATATCAATCAGACTTTCGAGCTGACCGACGAGGGACAAGCCACTTTTCGCTTTCTACTGGCGTTTGATGCCGAGTTTTTGGCGCTGGCTGAATCCGAAGACATGGATATGGCTTCGGTGTGTCAGACCGAGGATTTTCTCGCCGAGTTACCGGAGGGATTGGCCCGTGAGCAGACCTATGAGCGCGTCGACGATACCTTGATTTGTGGTTACAGCGTTTTTGGACCAATTGAGAAATTTGAGGATTTGTCGGCGGAGCTCGTGCGTGAGACGGGTAACGCCGATGTGCTGACACTCTCGGTGCTCGATGACAATCAGGTAGAAATCAGCAGCGTCTATCGATTTGACGAACAGGAGCTGGAGAGTTCCGAAGAAGGCGGTTTGGGTCAGGCCATCAAACAAATGATTGCCAGCAATTTTGCAGGACACGTTATCACCTGGTCATTTCGTGCACCGCGGATTGTTGAGACCAACGGCGAGCTTTCGCCTGATGGTCAAACAGTAACTTGGGTAATTCCCTTTGCAGAAGCCATCGTCTCAGGAGGTGAATATCGCTTCCATGTGATTGCCGACTACAGCAAACCAACGACGCTTTTTTGAGTTTAGTGTATTGAGACTGATGGCTTGAGCGACGAAGCGATATTTCGATTGGATGACCGACTTGCGGCAGACACCACCACGGTAGGTGCTTTGGCGCTGAGTCGCGTGTTGCTTATGAACGACGCTCGTTATCCATGGGTAATACTGGTGCCCCAACGTGCCGCGCTGGTTGAGTGGTCAGATCTTGGGGTGGCCGATCGGCATCTGTTGTTGGATGAAGCGGTGGTGGTTGGCGAGGTGATTAGCCGCCTGTGGGAGGTGGATAAAATCAATACCGCCAGCTTGGGGAACATGGTGGCTCAGCTCCATGTGCATGTCATTGGTCGTCGGCAGGGTGATCCGGCCTGGCCGGGTCCAGTCTGGGGCCGCGGTGAGGCGCAGCCCTACGAGCCGGACGCACAGTCCACTTTGGTGGCGACGCTGCGCAAAGAGTTTGGGTGTTTATGAAAGCCCTTATCCAACGGGTGAGTTCGGCGTCGGTGTCAGTTTCTGGCGACATTATTGGGGCCGTCGATCGGGGTTTGCTGGTGTTTGTAGGAATCGAGAAGGGCGATACCGTAGCCCAGGCCGAGCGCATGGCGTCGCGGTTATTGAGCTATCGCGTGTTTTCAGACGACGCCAATAAGATGAATCTCTCGGTGAGCGATGTAGGGGGTGGCCTGCTGCTCATCTCGCAATTCACCCTCGCTGCCGACACCAACACAGGAAAGCGGGCGAGTTTCTCCTCTGCCGCTCCCCCCGAGGAGGCTGAACCCCTATTTAACCGTGTTGTGGACCAGATCAGAGAGCAGCATGCATCGGTGGCCACCGGCAAATTTGGCGCCGATATGCAGGTGAGCTTGGTCAACGACGGTC
Source organism: Luminiphilus sp. (assembly GCA_965658055.1). Classification (GTDB taxonomy): domain Bacteria; phylum Pseudomonadota; class Gammaproteobacteria; order Pseudomonadales; family Halieaceae; genus Luminiphilus. The sequence continues at coordinate 65,783 of CBFHQV010000002.1, forward strand.
CGGTGACTTTTTTGTTGACCGTGTAAACTCCCGAATCCATGCAAGAGGCACCGCTATGGCCCAGGGTTCAGTAAACCCCAGTCAGGTAAATACAGGTCCGGTAAAAAAAGCGATCTTGGATACGCTTACCCTGTTTTTACCGGCTATCCCGTTCGCGCTCATATTTGGGCTGGTAGTGGTTGAGTCGGGCCTTCCTGCGCTCCTGGGTTGGAGCACTTCTCCCTTGATGTTCAGCGGTGCGGCGCAAATTACGCTGGTAACCTTGCTCGGCGAGGGTGCTTCCCTTGCCGCCGCGGCGACGGCGGCGTTAATTGTGGGGGTGCGCCATCTTTTCTACTCCATTACTCTGGCGCCTCGGTTCCAGGGCCAACCTGCGTGGTTTCGCTGGGTCGGTCCCTACATGTTGATTGATCAGGTCTTTGCGCTGACCGTCACCATGGAAAATCGCGACCCTGATTATTTTCGGCGTTACTACCTGGCTTCGGGGTTTAGTTTTTGGACCTTGTGGATGAGCTTCACCGCGCTGGGGTTGTTCATTGGTCCTGTCATTCCTGAAAGCTGGGGTCTCGCTTTCGCAACACCAGTCCTGTTTTTGGGCCTGTTGGCGCTCTCGGTCGATCGCTGGGAGAAAGTGGTGGTTGCCGTAGTGGCCATGTTGATCACCTTTGCGCTTGCGGATATGCCCAATCGGTCAGGCATGTTGGTGGCGGCGTTGCTGAGTATTCTGCTGGGATTAATGCTCGAGCGGGTACGACGATGACGGTGTTGTTAACAATCACGGTGGTTGGCTTTCTCGGGTATTGCATGCGCGCCGTGTTCATTGTGTCGCTGGCCAAGCACGCCTTCCCGCCGTTGGCTCTGCGTGTGCTGGAATATGTTGCGCCCGCGGTGATGGGCGCTTTGGTGATGACTATGCTCACCGGGCCCGAGGGCACTTTGGTCATTGGCGTGCCGGAGGTAGCGGGTTTGGTGGTAGCCGCAGGGGTGGTCGTTCGCACCCGCAATGTTGGTATCGGCTTGATCTCCGCGATGACGGTGTTCTGGATCCTGCGAAGCGTGATCAGCTGACACAATTCGGCACAATTCTTATCGACGTCGGCATATTGCATCATCCCGGCGGCCAGCTTTCTTCTGTGCAATAGGCCTATCGGCACCCCTGTGGTGTCAGGACTTACAGGAGAACACCATGAGACCCGTTTTATCGACTAATCGCTTTTTACCCACTGCCGCACTTGCTGGGGCTATTACCGCAGCCACTGCGCTGCCTGCCAGCGCGATGGAGACGCAAACCAAGCAAGAAATCACCGCCCTGAGTGCGATTGCGGTTGCCACAGTGGCTGCCGGCCCGGTCGGGTTGGTCGCGGGAATTTTCGGGGGTAGCTGGTTGGCAGCTCAAATAGAAAACGCCGATCAGTACGCCGCGACGGCGGCGGCGCTTGAGGATATGGAAGTAGCGTTGGTCGCTCGGGAAGCGGAACTCAAGGGCCTCGAGCAGGAACTTGCGGGTGCGCGGGAGTCGCAACAGCGTTTTGCCCGGATGGCGCTGGATCAATTACAACTCGAAATGCTGTTCAAAACCGGGGACAGCTCCCTGACCCCCAGCGGGATCGATCGGCTTGGCCTGCTGGCGACCTTTCTCGAGAAGAACCTCGACCTCGATATTGTCATTGCCGGGTTTTCCGATCCCCGGGGCAACAGTGCTGCGAATCTGGCGCTGTCCAAAGCGCGGGCACAGCGGGTGGCGGATCAGCTGATGTCTCAGGGCATCAATGCCGATCGGCTTCAAGTGGAAGCCTACGGTGAAACGCAATCGACGGCGCAGGAGGGTGATCAGGATGCTTATGCGCTTGAGCGTCGGGTTCAGATCGCGCTGCAACGGCGCGACGATGGCCGACAGCTTGCCCGGGTATCGATTAGCGACGACTGAACAGCACTGACAGATTGTTCGCAGGCATCTCTAGGGTAGCGAGATGGTCGAAGCGGTGATGGTTAGCCAGATCGATCACGCTCTCCAGATTTCGGACCCCCCAAGTGGGGTCCTGATTTTTTAGATGGCTATCAAAGGCGGCATTTGAGGGCGCGGTGTGTCGGCCGCCTCGCTTGAAGGGGCCGTAGAGATAGAGGACCCCTCCGGTGGCAAGTATGTGCTCAGCCCCCTGGAGTAGTCCCTCACAGCAGTGCCAAGGCGCGATATGGATCATGTTGATGTTCACGATCGCGGTGATGGGTTGGTCTGAGCTCCAGGGCTCACTCCACCAGTTAGGCGCACTGACGTCGAGGCGCTGGGGTGGGTGGAGGTTGGCCGATGGATGGCGCTCCCGCCAGGCGGCGATAGAGACGAGATTCTCTGGATCGAGTTCTGTTGGCAACCATTCTCTGGGTGCGAGGGCCGGCGCGAAGTGAACCGCGTGCTGGCCGGTGCCACTGGAAATCTCAAGAACCGCTCCCTCAGGGGGTAGATGGGCTGTTAGCACCTCGAGAATGGGGTCGCGGTTGCGCTCGGTAGCGGGTGCATGGCGCTGAGTCATGGAGTCTCTCTCCTCGAGTTCGAGCTCTGTTGGGTTAACTCAGGTAGACTGCCGCCTTCATTTTTCATCTTTACTTTGCGTGGGGAGTTCCATGAGCACTGGCAGACAATACGATATTGTGGTTTTTGGCGCATCCGGCTACACGGGTCGGCTGGTCGCTGAATACTTGAATGAGCAATACGGGGATACCGCGCTGTCCTGGGCGATGGCGGGACGATCCCTCGACAAGCTTGCCGCCGTTCGTGCTGAAATTGGCGTGAGCGACGCTGTTCCGCTGCTTGCGGTAAACAGCGATGACCCCGATTCCGTGGCAGCCATGGTGACCTCGACCCGGGTGGTGATCACGACGGTCGGTCCCTATCAGCTTTATGGCAACGAGTTGGTTAAGCAGTGTGCAGAGGCGGGTACCGACTACGTTGACCTCTCGGGGGAACCCGGATGGATGCATGAGACCATTGCGGCCTACAGCGCCGCCGCGAAAGCCTCGGGCGCGCGCATTGTTCACTCCTGTGGGTTTGATTCAATTCCCTTTGATCTCGGTATTTTCCACTTACAGGAGCACGCCAAGGCGGTCACCGGTAAGACCGTCAGCCGGGTAAAGGGACGGGTTAAATCCATGAACGGGGCATTTTCTGGCGGCACTATCGCCTCTCTGCGCGCCACCATGACGGCCGCCGCGGGCAACCCCAGTCTGGTCGGCATTCTGATAAATCCGTTTGCACTCACCGAGGGGTTTAGTGGTCCCGAGCAGCCCGACGGAAACAAGCCGGTGTACGAGGAAGAGCTCAACAGTTGGTCAGCTCCTTTCGTGATGGCACCCATCAACACCAAAAATATTCACCGATCTAATTTTTTGATGGGACACCCCTACGGTGAGGACTTCAGTTACGACGAGATGCTCCTGACCGGTGATGGCGATAAGGGTAAGGCCGCAGCTGAGTTTGTGGCAGCGGATAACTCGTTGGCGAAGAGCCCCCTGCTACCGGGTGAGGGTCCAAGCAAAGAGGAGCGTGAGAACGGCAGCTACGAAGCCATTTTTGTCGCTCAAACGGAATCCGGCGACATGTTTATGACCAGTGTCTGCGGTGATCGAGATCCCGGCTACGGCTCCACATCTAAAATGTTGGCAGAGTCTGCCCTGTGCTTGCTGCACAATCCCGAACTGGCAGGCGGCGGCATTTGGACGCCCGCCGCGGCCATGGGGCAAGCGCTTATCGACCGCCTTGAAGCCAATGCCGGTATCCGTTTTAAGGTGGAGATGCCGTGATATTACGGCGGGCATAACTGATGGTGAGGCCCATGAGGAGTCTAACGACGAATCTGACGGCGACCCAGATACGCCGACAGGTTCCTTAGGCGGCAATTCGGGTCAGGGGCTGTTGCTGTAAAGGGCAGGGTCATGCACTCTAGGTTGGCGGTTGCACTCCGCGTACCATCGCGCCAACGACAACTAGAGGCTGGCCCCCATGATCATTCGGCTCCTTTTCGAGCGTATTTCTCTGGTGTTTATTACTGTCAGTGGACTCTGGGTTGCGCCAGCGTCTGCTGACTTTGCCTCCGCACGATGTGAAATCGAATCCTTGTCAACCGAGAAAGGCATTCTCGAAGAGCGCTGTATCTTCTCCCAGCGACAGGGATTTGTCTCAATTGCCCTCGACAGTGGGCAAGCGTTTCATCTGTCTCCGCTGCCCGAAGCGGTCGGCACGTATTCTGATAACGACGGGAAAACCGTTTACAGGCAGTCAGGCCTGGGCGATGAAGGCTTGACCTTTCGCTGGCCCGATCGGGTAATTCGTGTGTATTGGCAACGAGAAGGCGAGTAAGGCTTGCGACCTGCTCGACTGGTTTCCTGCTTTTTGTTGGGCTTGCTGAGCTGGACGCTAGCAAGTACTACTGTCAGGGCAGAGGAAGGTACGTTGACGCCAGTGACAACAACCTCCCGGCTTATCCCTCGACCGCCAGCTGGCCTCTCTCCCGACTGCCAACCCGACACCCGGGTCGAAGGAATGGTGAGTGAGCAGCCAATACCTGAGTCTTTTTCTGTGCTGAGTTGGAATATAGAAAAAGGTGCTAATGCGAACTGGATTGCTGATTTGGCGCAGATAGCCGGTGCAGAGCACGTGCTACTCATCCAGGAAGCGGCGTTAGACCCTGAAACCAGAGCACTCTCCCTGCCACGGGAGTTTACGAGCCGCCAGTATTTAGCGGTGGGGTATCGGCAAGGGACTATCCAGACCGGCGTGCTCACGGCTAGCCCCTGGTCGGCGAGTCATCACTGCGCGTTGACCGCCTGGGAACCCTGGCTGGGAACACCGAAAGCCACCAGTGTAACGCGCTATGACCTTGATCGGGGTCAGGCGACAGGTGACAGCGGCAGGCTAGGAGCGCCGGGTAAAAATCCGAACCCGCTTATGGTCGTCAACGTCCATGCTGTCAATTTCGCCGTGGGTCTTGAGGCCTATATTGAGCAGTTTGTAGCGATTGGCGAAGTGATCATGACGCATGAGGGGCCTCTCATTTTGGCGGGGGACTTCAATACCTGGAGTGAAGATAGGCAGCAGTGGCTCACTGGATTTATGGCGCGGCATCGGCTTGAGGCGGTGACCTTTTCTCCCGACCATCGAACCACGGTGTTTTCGCGCCCGATTGACCATATATACACGCGAGGACTGGCGGTGACCGATGCCAGTGTTGTTACCGTGGACTCCTCGGATCACAACCCGCTTCTGGTGACGGTGCGGTGGCGCGATGACTGAGTGCCGGCTGTTTCTCGTGCCTGTGTTCCTGTTGTGGGTCGTTGCGACTCGGAGTGTTGGTGTGCTGGCGGTTGAGCCTGAGGCTGACGCTGAAATCCGGCTACTGTTGGATAGAGTTGGCGAGAGTGGCTGTGATTTTGAGCGCAACGGAACACGCCACAACTCAGGGGATGCCGCCAACCACTTGGCGCTCAAGTATGACCGGGGGGCGCGCTATGTGGAAACAGCCGAGGATTTTATTGATCGCTTGGCCTCCGAGTCGTCGTGGAGTGGGAAGCCCTACTATGTGATCTGTGACGATGAACGAGCTACCAGCGGTGAGTGGTTGCATCAACTCCTGGTTCAAATGCGTGCGTCATAGTCTCGCTCGGCCGACCGGCCCGCGGGAATCGACTTCTCGCATAGGACATCTGGCTTTTTTGGTCATAAAAAGGTCGCTCCAAGCTGCTTTTTTTCTTCCCTTTTTTTAGGTTCCACCCTATCTTTCTGCTCTTGCTGTCCGTCCAGCACTAGTCATTCAGGCGACCCGGCGGAGAGAGCCCACAACAGCATAATGAGTAGAGGCCACCACCATGACATCCCTTACCCCCCCAGCGATTACGATCGGGCCCAGAGTGCGCCAGTCCCCTTTTTACGGCGCGACCCGCGCTGCGGGCGCGACCGCCTTCACGGTCTACAACCACATGTATATGCCGACGAGTTACGGTGATACCGAAGCGGAGTATTGGGCCCTCGTTCAGGGCGTCACGCTTTGGGATGTCTCGGCGGAGCGGCAGATCGAAATCTCTGGTCCCGATGCGGAAGCCTTTACGCAACTTCTTACCCCGAGGGACATTGCCAGTTGCCCTGTCGGTCGGGGGCGCTACGTAATTTTTCTGGATGAGGACGCTGGTATCGTGAATGACGCCGTGTTGCTGCGCTTGGCGCCCGATAAGTTTTGGCTATCTCCCGGTGATGGTGATGTGTTGCTCTGGGCCAAGGCGGTGGCTACGCAGGTGAATATGGATGTGCGCGTTCACGAACCCGATGTGTCGCCGCTTCAGCTTCAGGGACCCCTGGCAGGGAAGGTTGCACAAAAACTGTTCGGCGATATTGCGATAGAGATGGGTTATTACCACTTTCACGAGCTGGAAATAGCAGGCATTCCCGTGGTGTTGAGTCGAACCGGTTGGAGTGGCGAGTTTGGCTACGAAATATTTTTGAGAGATGGCAGCCGTGGTACCGAGCTGTGGGACCTGTGCATGGCGGCGGGGGCCGAGTTTGATATCAAGCCCGCCTGTCCGTCTTTAGTTCGCAGCGTGGAAGGGGCTTTATTGTCGTACTACTCCGATATCGCGCCCACGGATAATCCCTTCACCATTGGCATGGCCCACCTGCTCGACATTGACAAGCCTCACCCCTACATCGGGAAAGCTGCGCTTCAGAAGATCGCGGCGACGGGCCCCACCCGTCGGCTGGTTGGCGCCAATTTTGAGGGCGATCGCGTCGCGGGCAATCCCAAGTTTTGGGATATACAGGTCAATGGAGAAACAGTCGGGCATATCACCCGATGCTGCTACTCCCCGCGGCTGGGGCACAACATTGCGCTGGTTAACTTGCCCGTTGACCTGGCGGAGCCTGGAACAAAGATATCGCTGGATATCGGCGGTGAGTGGCGTGAGGCTACCGTTTGCGCACTTCCCTGGTTTGACTCGATTAAAAAGCTCCCTCAGACCGACGATTGAGCATTGGTCTTTTCGCGCCGACGGTGAGGTTCCGCTATACTTCCGTCGGTTCAGAGCCCTCTCTCGCAAAAGCGAGTTGGCTAAACAGAAATAGATCACCCGGACATCGTCATGGAAAAGCCACCGCAACCCCCTTTGCCCTGCCGAGGGTGCACATCAGACTGCAAAAACCTGCCGACCTGTCAGGGAACCCCATGGCGCGGGCTGGACAAAGTTCCCGGTAAGTAGTGACCACACATAAGGTGTTAAGCAGACCTGCAGCGGGTGTGAAATCGTGTCATTAAAGCAATGCTTCAATACCCAGCAGTTTCGCAAACTTGCCAAGCGTCGGTTGCCCGGTCCAATTTTTCACTACATTGATGGCGCGGCGGACGACGAAGTCACGTACCGCCGTAACACCGAGGCCTACGATCAGTGTGATTTGGTGCCCAGCGTGCTGGCTGGCGTCGATACGATCGATATGAAAACCCGCGTCATGGGGATCGATCTGGACCTACCACTCTTTCTCTCTCCCACCGCGTTGCAGCGTCTTTTCCACCACGACGGGGAGCGGGCAGTCGGCCGTGCGGCGGAGGCTTACGGCACCCTGTTTGGCATCTCGTCCCTGGCGACCGTGGGTATCGAGGAAATTGCGCGAACGATAAAAACCCCAAAAATCTTCCAGCTGTACTACCACAAGGACAAGGATCTGACTTACGGCATGATCGAGCGCTGTAAAGCCGCCGGCTTTGACGCGCTCGCTCTCACTGTCGATACCATTGTCGGTGGCAATCGCGAGCGGGATCTGGTCACTGGGTTTACCTCGCCCCCTCGGCTTACCCCCAAGAGCCTGCTGAGCTTCGCGGCTCACCCGCAGTGGACGCTTAATTATTTGTCCAGGGAGCCGTTCGAGCTCTCTAATCTGAAAGAACATATTGCCGAGGGGTCCAACGTCAGCGTGTCGGTATCGGAGTACTTTTCCTCCATGCTCGACCAATCGATGGATTGGGATGCCGCCGCCGATATCCGTGAGCGTTGGGGCGGGCCCTTTTGCCTGAAGGGAATCATGTCGGTGCAGGACGCACGTCGTGCGGTCGAGATTGGCGCGAGTGCGATCATGGTGTCCAACCACGGAGGGCGTCAGCTCGATGGCTCCCGGGCCCCCTTTGATCAGCTGGCTGAAATTATTGATGCGGTGGGCGGCGATATCGATGTGATTTGCGACGGGGGGATTCAGCGGGGCACTCACGTGCTCAAGGCACTGTCTCTGGGCGCCAAAGCCTGCTCAGGAGGGCGCTGGTATTTGTACGCGCTGGCGGCCGCCGGTCAGGCGGGCGTCGAAAAAGCCCTCGCCAATATGCGCGCCGAGATAGAGCGCGACATGAAGTTGATGGGCGCCCGCTCCATTGCGGATCTGGGGCGCCACAATTTGCGTTGGCGTTGATAGGGTATCTAGAGCAGATTGGCCCTTTGAATTAAATGTAAGCTGGAGACACCGTATGGTTTTTTTCAATCGAATTCTTTTGGTCTGTCTGTTAACCATGAGTGCCCTGGTGCGCGCCGAACTATCGCCCGCGGTGGAAGCCGGTGTTCAAGCGGTGATGCCCGACGTGGTAGCCTGGCGCCGCGACTTCCATGAGCATCCCGAGCTTGGCAATCGCGAGTTCAGGACCGCTGGCATTATTGCCGCGCATCTTCGCGAGCTGGGGATGGAGGTGCAAACCGAAGTGGCCCACACCGGGGTGATTGGTATCCTGCGCGGGGGTGATGGCCCGGTGGTGGCGTTGCGCGCCGACATGGATGCGCTGCCGGTCACCGAGCTCGTTGATTTGCCCTTCGCCTCCAAAGCCGTGGGAGAGTATCAGGGTCGCGAAGTGGGAGTGATGCATGCTTGCGGCCATGATCATCATGTGGCGATTTTGATGGGCGTTGCCGAAGTCCTGGCGGGCCTGGGGGACGATCTGCCCGGCACGGTTAAGTTTATTTTTCAGCCTGCCGAGGAGGGTACGCCTGATCAATCGGTGGGGGGTGCCGAGTTGATGATGCAAGAGGGCGCGTTCGATGCGCCGACTCCCGCTGCGGTGTTTGGGTTGCACGTTTTCCCCTATCCGGTAGGGGTTATTGCAACCCGCCCCGGTGGTCTTATGGCGTCGTCTGATTTTTTTCGTATAACCGTGAGGGGCAAGCAAACCCATGGGGCCGTGCCATGGGCCGGCGTCGACCCGATTGTGACTGCCAGTCAGATTGTCATGGGGCTTCAGACCATTACCTCGCGCCAACTCGATGCCACCCTTACGCCCTCCATTGTGACGGTAGGGAAAATCGAAGGGGGCGTGCGCAATAACATTATTCCCGAGTCGGTCGAGATGGTTGGAACGATTCGTACTTTCGATGCAGAAACCCGTTTGGATATCCATGAGCGAGTACGTCGTACTGCCACCCGGATTGCCGAGGCTGCGGGGGCAGCGGCGGAGGTAGAGATCGACCTCGGTTATGGCGTCACCCGCAACGACCCCGATTTGTATAGGCAAATGGCCCCGACACTGGAGGCCGTAGCGGGTGATAATTTCGTAGAGGCTCAACAAACCACGACCGCCGAGGACTTCTCGTATTTTGCTAATGCGGCGCCCGGTTTGTTTTTGTTTCTTGGGGTGGCGCCCGAGGATCCCTCGCTGGTCTATCCCAATCACTCGCCGCGTTTTTATGCTGACGAGCGGGCGCTCCCGGTAGGTGTTCGGGCCTTGACTGCGCTCACCTTGGACTACATGGCTGCCAGTAATTAAGCAGCGCAACCGCGGGCAGTCGCTCGTCTCATAACTGACAACGGAAAGGGGGTAATGCATGCAGGACATCTCTGAATCCATTGACATTTGTGCCAGCTACTACGGCGACCAGGCAGGTGCGGTGAAAGCTTATTTGCTCGCGGGTCAGGAACAGGCACTTACCCTTGATAATCGCGGACCTATTCGTTTTGGAGATGACGGCCAGCTTGATCCTAGTATTCGCGAGGCGTACTCGCGCCATGGATTTTATGTCTTCGAGAATGTGCTGAGTCGGGAAGAACTCGATGATTTGGAAGGTGACCTCGCCGGCATGCGAGATCGCTTCCCGACGGGGCCTGAAAGCGCTGTTGATCATGCCGGTCGGCCCGCCCTGGGAGCAGACAATAAAGCGCTGACACTTCTGTGGTCGAAGCCCCTGGGCGACCCTTTGGGGGGAACAGCACTGGCCAACGGGCGCCATGAGGTCAAAATGTTCGAGCCCGAGGCGGGCTCTGACTCACCTGCAGCGGCGCCGTTTTTGCTCTTGGGGTCCTTACAGTTCTCTGACGCCTGCCTTCGCACCTACGCGCATCCCGAGTTGCTTCGGGTGACCGAAACCATCAACGGGGCGGATTTCGCGCCATTCAACGAAGCGCTGTTTATTAAAGACCCGGGCGTAGGGGCCGCGGTGTCGTGGCATCAGGATGGGGTGACCCACTGGGACAATCCGGCATTCGATGAGGACATCCATGGGTTTAACTTTATGGCGCAAATGTATGGCAGTACAGCGGTAAACGGCGTGTGGGTGTTACCCGGGAGCCATAAGCTTGGAAAGCTGGATATTAAAGCCTTGGTGGCCACCTCGGGCAGCGAGCGACTGGAGGGGGCGGTTCCCATTGTGTGTAACCCGGGCGACGTTGTGATCTGTAATCGACAGCTCCTTCACGGGTCTTTTCCGAACTGCGGACTCGAGCCTCGGGTCACCGTCAACTTTGGCTTTCATCGTCGCTCGTCGGTACTGGGCGTGACGGGGGGCGGTGTCCACAGTGATGCACAGGTGTTTGATGAAGCTATCATCGCAAGGCGCTCACGGGCGCTCGGTTATGCCATTGAAGCGCGCAAGCAGCGTTTTCCAGAGGAGACGCCCTACGCTTATAAGCCCTTTCAAAACGAGGGCGTACGATTCGAATGGAACGCGTCTGCGCGTCAAGATCTCAAAGACTACAACTGTGATGATTTGAGTATTTGAACCGGGATCAGCTTAAGCATGCTCCCTAGTTCAGGTTTTCTAACAGGCGAATTTTTAGGCCGGGGTTGTTATCGACCCGTTAGTAGTGGCAGGGCTTGCAAGACTTTTTTCTATAAACATAGGAGTCGTCCTGCGCAACCCAGCTAGGTGCTTAAAGGGTCTCAAAGCGCATCCCCGCGTTCTGCTCCAGCCGATGGATGAGCGCGTCGCCCATGGCGGATGCCGGCGTCCAAATACCACCCCCACAGGTGAGTTCTTCCCGCGCCAGACAAACCGCTGATTCTCCAAGCATGCGAGACGTCGCCCCGTATCCAGGGTCACGATCTCCTGAGACTCGCGTACGAACGGTTTGTGAGGAGTCTGCGCCTCGGCCATGGAAGAACAGCTCAAAGTGGCCGCTCATTTGTTGCTCGGGGCTGGGTCCCTCTCCCGGTTTCGGCAGAAATCGCCCCGCCAACTTACGGACAGGGCCTAAGGACATGAAGACTGGAGTCAGTTTGCTGCCCAGCGCAATATTTTTCGCTTTCTTCTGGCCGCGCTTGTCTTCGCCCGTCAGCTGACGTTCGTCATAACGGAAGTCTCTGCCATAGGGGTAGTCGGCGAGGGCATTGGAGCGGCGTACCACCCGCGCGTTTACCGATGCCATGACAAAAGGGCTGGTCCACTGGCCAAAGTCATCGTCAAAAATGGCGCGGTTATCATCAAGTCCATCCAGGCCGGCTTGTTCGCCGGATGGGTTTAGGGAGTAGGGGTTCTCGAGCTCCTCGCGGATCCCCGGGTCTTTGCTCATCTGCTCCATCATCACCATCATGCTGGCAATGGTTCCACCGCTGGCGCCTCCCTTGAATTTACCCACTCGTGCTTTGATGTGCTCTGCATATATCCCGTGAGTTGTCTGCATTTGCTGCTGGGTGTAAAGCACTCCGAGATCACTGGGGATGGAGTCGAAACCGCAGGTATGCACAATGCGCGCACCGGATGCCTGAGCTATCTTCTGATAATTCCTTATGGTTGAAGACATCCACTGAATTTCACCAGTGAGATCGCAGTAGTGAGTGCCCGCCTTGGCACAGGCGGCGACAAGTGGGGTTCCATAGGATGCGTAAGGCCCCACCGTGGTGCAAATCACCTTTGCGCGGCTGGCGAGCGCATCCATCGCCGCTTGATCGTGGCTATTCGCCTGAATCAAGGGGATTTCTGGTTTGCCCAACTGCGCGCGCACTGCCTCGAGCTTTTCCAGATTACGACCTGCCATAGCCCAGTTGAGGTCAGCACCGTAGGTGTCGACCAGGTGACGGGCAACGAGGGACCCTGTAAAGCCGGTCGCACCCCAAAGGATGATTTCGAAGTCGCGGGGTGTGTTCATGGAGAAATCCTTTTGGCCGCATATACAGGTGGGTGAGGAACAGGTGGTGGGTCAAAGATGGCACCCAGTATGTCGTATTTCGCTATCCGATGGAGCAGGCGTCGACAGCGAGTGGCGCCAAAACCATGAACACAAGCATGAACCAAAAGCGAGACGACCACGTGCCACGGCATCAATTGGGGCGCCCCGCTGCTTTGGGGTGCTACCATGGCGTCAAACAGGGCGCGGGAGGGCGTGATGCTCAAGGTATACGGATTTGCAGTCAGTAATTACTTCAACATGGTGCGTATGGCCCTTGCGGCAAAGGGCTTGGAGTTTGAAGTCGTCAAAGCCTTTCCCAGTCAGGACGGGAGGTGGCTGGCGAAGAGTCCCATGGGCAAGGTGCCGTGTTTGGAGACCGAGCACGGCTTCATCGCCGAGACCCAAACTATCCTTGAGTACCTCGACGATGAGTATCCTGAAAGCCCGCTCCTTCCCGCGACTCCGTATGACCGGGCGAGAGCACGCCAGCTCATGCATTCGATCGAGCTCTACCTCGAGCTTCCCGCGCGACGTCTCTTCCCCGGTGCGCTGTTTGGTCGACACAATGACAAGCTAACCATTGAAGAAGTGAAGCCGGTGCTGGAGAAAGGCGTGCGAACATTTAACCAGCTCGCGAACTGCGGGCCGTACGTAATGGGAGATACGCCTTTCGCCCCTGACTACATGGCGCTCTACACTCTGCCATTGGTGCAGGATGTGGCGCTCAAAACCTATGACTGGGATATTCTTTCCGATATAGAAGGCGGTCGGGATCTGCTGGTAGCGCTCAACAAAAATGAACATGCCCAGCGCTTCAGCGACGAAACCAAGGCCGAGATGGCGGAGTTTTTGGCGGGGCTTAATGCCAAGTAGGCCGTCGCTGCAATGCGCCACGGCGTGCTTGATTGGACTCACCGGACCGTCAGCTGATTTTCTTCATTTCCGGCAGGCGGAATTCTTGTAACTCCTCGAGCCTGGGCTCATAGATGCGCAGGATGTAGTTCCAACCCTCGACGGTGGGCAGGTTGTTGTCGACCTCACCGCAGTCACCAAAATAGGCGTCGAATGACCCGTCATCATTAAGGCTCATATTGAATTCATTGAGGATGCCATCCTCGGTGTATATCCAGCCGTCCGCGTCGTAGATGGTAATAGAGAAAAATCCTGGTTCGTTGAAAGGTGGCGCGGAGTAGGACGCCATATAGCAGCCGTCGTTAGGGAACTTGGGTGATCCAAGGTACTGAGCTTGCGCATCGGGCAGCAGGCCCCAGCCGATAGCTGTGCCGTAAAGATGCATCATGGGCTCGATGGTGCCGTGCGCGCCCTGCATGCCCATCAGTGTGCCTAACTTGGTGCCCTCGACGGTCAGCTCGTCGCGTAGCGCAACCAATTGCTCCATGTCGTAGTTGGGTCTGACGTGGCTGGCGTTGCCGCCGACTTCAAGCTTTACGCCGGCCCGGAGCGCGGCAATCGCAGCGCCGTCGTCAGGGTCGTTATGGCTGGCGCGGATGCGCATGGCCACCATCGCAAAGTCGGTTTCACTGGTGATCTCGTGGGTGCCCGGCTCAAGAAATACCTGGTCAATGTAGTGGTCGTTTTGCACCACCATCACTGACAGGTAGCGACCGTTGGTTTCAGGGATGGTGACGGTCGCGCCTTGCGTCGTGTCGATGATCGCCCCGCTGTAGTAGGTGTCCCGATTCATGCGCACGACCGTCTGGTTGTTGAGGTCAAAGGCGCCGGTAGGGAAGTGAAAGAACGTGTTCATCCCGACCAGTTTGGTGACGTTGTAAAAAGCTAGATCGCTCTCGGCGACTTCGTAGTTCTCGAGCGTTACCGGTATTTTCTCGCCGGTATCATCGGCGTGGATTGCCGCGAAGTTAGGTGCCTCGCTGGCAGCGATGGGCGGTACCTCCGCTGTTTGATCGGAAGAAGGTGAGCACGCCGCAGTGAGGGCTATACCCAGGCTCAGAACTGAAGTGACAAGTGGCTTGATCATCGGACGTCTCCAAAAGCGCTAGTGCAAGGGTCGGGTGTTTCAAGCCCGTCGGTTCTGAGCAGACTACAGGTGCATGGTAGGGTTGCAATATCATTTGACGTCAAAGCCGGGAGGCTTTGTTTTTAGTGGTACGGGCCCCCTGTTCGGTGGGCCTGACAGGCAGGTAAAGAGCACTGTTACGATGATGCGATGAATAGGCGAGAGTGGACTCTGCTCGGCACCGTTGCTCTTCTAAGATAAAGAGACATCTCAGCTCTCAGCGTTAAAAAGCAGGTGTTCGATCACAAAAAAGCTGAAAAGCGTTACCAATTGAATCAAACTTGCGAAGTTCAACCATGATCAGATGGGCCCACCCAGTGGGACTGCGGAGCGGAATCATGCACACCGAAATAAAAGTTGAAAACCTGAGAGATGCCTACGCCATGCTTAGCGGTACCGCGGTGAAACCCGTGACCATGGGTCGCCGGCGAGCTTTGCAGGGGATGGTGTTGGGTGCGGCAGGGTTAGCCCTCCCTGGGGTCTCTTCGGGGCAAATCGAAATCCCTCCGGGACAGATTCGACTGGTCTTTAATGAAAATCCTTATGGCCCCAGTCCCAGAGCACTCGCCGAGGTCGCCAAAATACTTCCGCTCACGGCGTATTACCCCGGTGAAATTGAAGATCAGCTCCTCGCGTTGTTTATGGAGCGGCACCAGCTGGATCCCAGGCAACTCTTTTTGGCCTCGGGGTCCAATGAGGGATTGCAGGCGGCGATGCTGGCCTTCGGCGAACGCGGCAAGGTGCTCTCTCCCGGTCTGACCTACTCGGATCATCTGTTGTATGCCGAGAAGCTGGGAGTTGAGGTGATGCGCATTCCCTTACGGGACGATATGGGCATTGACCTGGAGGCAATGGCTCGAGCGGTCGATGACTCGGTCAGTCTGGTTTATTTGTGCAATCCCAATAACCCCACTGGCATGGCGATCGACGGTGATGAACTGCGATCCTTCTGCCGTGAGGTGAGTGTAAAGGTGCCGATTATGATTGATGAGGCATACAACGAACTGACCGATAAGCCCGAATATACTTCGATGGTGGATCTCGTCCGTGGTGGAGCCAATGTACTCATAACCCGCACGTTCTCCAAGATTTTCGGGATGGCCGGGATGCGCGTGGGTTACGGCATGGGTCATCCTGACATTGTTAAGGTCGTGCGCGACTACGTGATGGCTTGGCCCAATGGTGTGGGACTTTACGCGGCGTATCACAGTTACCTTGACGAGGACTTTATTGCGTTTTCCCGCGAGAAGATTGTGCAGGGGCGCGAGCTGGTGAATGCGACATTCCGGCGTCATGGCATCACGCCTTTACCTTCACAGACAAATTTCGTGTACGCCGATATCGGGCGCAGCGCGGACACCTTTGCAGCGGAGATGGCCAGTCAAAATGTCATCATCCGGGATGCTTACGACGGGTACGAGACGTATTCCCGTGTAAGCATGGGGCGACTTGACGACCTCGCGGTATTTGATCGTGTTTTTGGCGAAATTTATGCCGGTTGATTTTATGCCACTGGATACGGCGGCTTTGACCGCTTCCTCCCATGCGTTCATATAGAACAGTCACTGCCAGCGTTTTGTTGCTGCTAACGGCAGCAATAGGTAGGGCTGCTGAGCCGCCTTATCGGGTGAGCTATACCCTCGACCAGGCGACGCGAGGTCAAGTTGTCTACCAAGATCACTGTGCAGCTTGTCACGGTCAGGGGCTTGGCGGCAGCGAGGCAGCGCCGGGTTTGATCGGGCGACGTTTTCAGGATGCATGGCGTCACCGGAATCTCGGCGCGTTGGTGGAAGTTAACCTCACGATGCCAACATCTAACCCGGGTGGGCTCAAGGACGCTATGTACGAGTCAGTGATCGCCTTTGTGCTGAGTCAAAACGGTGTCCCTGCGGGACCCGCGCCCCTTCGCCTAGCCACAGCCTTACAAAACACAGCGGAACTGGATGCTTTGGGGCGCGAGCCCCCTGTGGCGTTATCCGCGCAAAAATCTGAAACATCCGGGTTTGTAGAGTGGCTGCATCATCGCGGCACACCCTATAGCCAGAACTATTCAGCCCTCGATCAGATTGATGCAGACAACGTGGCGGATCTTGAGGTGGCATGGCGCTGGAGGTCAGACAATTTTGGTCCATCGCCCTGGGCCAATTATCAGGTGACACCGCTGATGGCTAACGGGGTGCTTTACGCGACCGCTGGTGCTCAGCGCTCCGTTGTAGCGATTGATGCAGCGACCGGCGAGACGCTGTGGATGTATCGGCTTCATGAAGGGGAGCGCGGTCAGTCTGCCCCGCGCAAAGGGCCGGGGAGGGGGGTGGCTTATCACCGTGGTCCAAGCGGCGAAACGGTTTTTGTCATTTCTCCAGGGTACCAATTGATTGCTTTGGACGCCCATACCGGTCGGCCGGTGACCAGTTTTGGTGACGCTGGGCTGGTGGATCTCAAATTAAATCTGGGCATTGAGCTGGATCCTGTGACGGCGCCAATCGGTGCCAGTTCACCACCCATTGTCGTGGGTGATGTGGTCATCGTGGGCGCGGCATTTGCCTTCAGCGGCGCCCCGGCATCACCGGAGGCGCTCAAAGCCAAGATTACCGCTTATGACGTGAACACCGGTGAGCGTCGGTGGCGGTTCAATACTATCCCGGCGCCAAATGAAAATGGATTTGACTCCTGGGGGGGAGACTCGGCGAACTACACGGGTAATGCTGGCGTCTGGGCTCCCATGAGCGCGGACCCCGAATTGGGATACGTCTATCTACCCGTCGAGGCACCCACCAGCGACTATTATGGCGGCCATCGTCCCGGGCACAATCTCTATGGGCAAAGTCTGGTCTGCCTGAATACGGCCACCGGGGAGCGGGTTTGGCACTTTCAAACGGTACACCATCCTATTTGGGACTACGATTTGCCAGCACCACCGGTGCTGCTGGACATTACCGTGAATGACGAGGTAATCCCTGCAGTCGCACAAATTACCAAGCAGGGATTAACGTTCGTTTTTGACCGGCGCACTGGCGAGCCCGTCTGGCCCATCCCTGAAGTTGCAGTACCTCAAAGCACGGTGCCCGGAGAAAAAACCGCTAGAACTCAACCGATACCTTCCTTGCCGGAGCCCTTTGGGCGCACGGGTGTCACCCTTGATCAGCTCAATGACCTCACTCCGGAGATTTATGCTGAGGCCAAGCGCATCGTAGATGACTACACCCTTGGGCCGCTTTACACACCGCCGGCTCTGGTTGCGCCTGACACTGGTGGCACGCTGGTATTACCGGGATCGGTTGGGGGCGCGAATTGGCAGGGGGCGGTGGTCGACCCGGAGTCGGGGATTATGTACGTATCCTATGCTGTCTCCCCCGAAGTCGTGGGACTGATTAGTGACCCCGAGCGTTCTACCATGCGCTATGTGCTAAAGGATGCTGTGCTTCGAGGGCCTTTCGATTTGCCGCTGCTCAAACCACCCTGGGGATGGATCAGTGCGCTGGATTTAAATAGTGGCAAGCTGCTTTGGCAGCGACCCAACAGTCGAACGCCCAAGGAAGTCCGCGACCACCCAAAGCTCGCCGGCGTGGAATTACCTGACACAGGCAACGATGATCGTTCCGCGTTGCTGGTCACAAAAACACTCCTTTTTTCGGGGGAGGGCGCGGGAATGTATGGCTCGCGCTGGGGTGGCACACTATTTCGGGCGCACGATAAAACGACGGGCGCCATCATCGCCGAGATTGATCTCGGGCAGCGCCAAACCGGGGTTCCGATGACTTACTCGGTGGATGGACAACAATACATTGTCGTGGCCACGGGTGCGCCCGGTGAGGCGGGGCAGCTCGTGGCGCTCTCTCTACGCCGCTAGCTCTACAGTGGTTTGTTGGTGAGTCTTGTTGTTTTAGTGGAGGCCGCGGGAGTTTGAGTCTACGTTCTGTATCCAACGTTAACCATGGAGCGGCCTGACAGAGGTCGCTCTTGGCCATCCGTGGCCTTCGCGACCCACCAACATCCGGTTGGCGACCCTTCCCTTCGGGCGTGGGTTCAGCTGTCACAGCCGCTAAAACGAAAAAGGGCCATCCTGCGGATGACCCTTTCCCGTTTTTGGTGGAGGCGGCGGGAGTTGAACCCGCGTCCGCCAGCACTCTGCCTTTGGCTCTACATGCTTAGCTTCCGTTAATTAATTTAACGGTCTGCAGCCCAACGGTCAGGACGTAGACCGCGAGTCTCGTAAAGTTTAGCAGCGTCTCCCGAGACATAAGCTACTGCGATCCAGTTCTATATGACAGTCACAAGCGCGGTACTGGCACCTTGCTTTAGACCGCTAGCGGGGTTTAAGCCGCTAGAGCGTAGTTGTCGTCGTTGGCAACTATTACGTTACAGCTTTGGATTAACGTGATTGGCTGTCATCACGGCATGCACCGCAGGTTTCGTTACCGTCGTCGAATCCGTAACGCCCCCAAAAGTGACTGGGCAGTATACAGTATAGGCTTGGCTATCAAGGCATTTATTGGGGTGAATTGTGGGCAAGCAGGACACAGTAGCAACGAGCGGGCTGGCGCCATCAAACGGAAAAGCAGTATTACTTGGTTCCGATAATCAAGCGGGCGCCCATCCAGCCATATTAAATGCGATCACGTTGGCGGCTGAGGAGTTCGTCCCCGCTTATGGCGAAGATGCTCTTTCGGAGCGAGTCGCTGACAGTTTCAACAACTTATTTGAGACAGAATGTGAGGTCTTTCTGGTGGCTACCGGAACGGCTGCAAATTCCCTGGTGTTAAGTGCTATGTGCCCCCCGTGGGGTGCAGTGTTTACACACGTAGGAGCACACATTGCTAATGACGAAAACACAGCCCCCGAGTTCTATACCGGAGGGGCTCGCCAGATTCCGGTTGCGGGTGACCTTGGCAAACCTGACATCGATGCTATCGAGGCGCAAATACTCGCAGCGGAACTTCACGGCGTGCACAACGTTAAGCCCGCGGTAATTAGCCTGACTAATGCTACTGAGCAGGGAACAGTATTTACGCCCGATGAAATTGCAAGGTATGGTGAGTTAGCCAAGTCCTACGATCTTGGATTGCACATAGACGGCGCGCGCTTTTCCAATGCCGTGGTGGGGGCCGGGGTCAGTCCCGCAGACCTCTCTTGGCGTGCTGGCGTCGATGCTCTGACTTTTGGTGCAACCAAGAATGGTGCTTTAGCAGCAGAGGCAGTTGTTTTTTTTAACCAACGATTCAGTGATGATTTCGCTTACAGGAGGAAGCGAGCTGGACACCTTTGGTCCAAGCATCGTTTTCTCGCAGCGCAGTTTGATGGCT
>CBFHQV010000003.1:0-84434 GCA_965658055.1 Luminiphilus sp.
ACCCACCGCTGCTCGTAACGTAATCGATGTCGTACATAGACACGCTCACCAAGCCGGTGCGGGAAAAGCGCTTCCTGATAGACACGATCCTCTCGTAGAGTTCTCGACGAGCTACCAAAAGTTCCAGAAGTTATGTTGGCATACCCTAGGGTGTATTTTCCCGGTAGCGACTCGGGCCTGTAGGTTAGCCCTCCGCGGATGAGCAGCTGCTCGAGATCCCCGATGGTGTCCCAGTTTCGATACTGGATGTCTCCCTGGGCGCCCCACCGGCTGCCTGACCGGTCGTAGTTAAACGCGTAGATGTACCATGCGCCGAGTTGGTCCTCATCAATGGTTTGCGCTTGCGTGGTGCCTGGGAGCAAGAGAAGTCCGGTCAATGACGAGCAAACGAGACGCACTAAAACAGACAGTTTCATGGGTTTATCCAGTCTTTATCACTTGGTGGGTGCGTGAAATTTTTGAGACCACAAAGTTTAACTAATATCGCTAATTACGAAAAGGCAGCCAGCTCCGTTGCTGACCTTGATTAGCATTTTGATTAAGAACCGATGCTCTGTCGAATAATTCGATTCACATGGATTTTGATCCACACCGGCCCGAAATCTGGGGAGAAAACCTGCTAGGTTCGGCGGTAAGTTGCCGCCACTTTTCGTCAGGATCACTCGGCGAACCAAAAGGGTTGTCGTCAAAAGCTAAGGCTGGCAGCCAAACATGGGTTGTCTCCCGGGGCTCGTGGTTTATGATCGGGTCTCCGTTCAGATAAGCGTAGCCTTTGGAGTCCCCATGTCAGGTCAAATACACCCGCTGGCACCTCATGAATTGCCCGGTTTTATTGGGACTGCCGATGGCAGCGATCCCCTCTACACCGCAGTCGTTTTTATAGTCTTGGCAATGGTCCTAGGCATTGGAGTCTTGTATTTAAAGCTACACGCCATCCCCGAGCAGCTGGCCCACAAACATGGAAATACTCAGTCCCAGCTTATTATGGCGCTGGCGCTGCTGGCGCTGTTCACGCACAACAATATCTTTTGGGTGGCGGCCCTCATTTTGGCGCTGTTGAAATTCCCCGACTTCGGCACTCTCGAAAATGACGCAAGCGGGCGAGAAGCCTAAGGAATCCATAGCGCCTCAGATGGATGATGATCAGCGCGAAAGAGAGGAGGGCTAAGCCATGTTAGAGCTTATTCTATGTTCGCTGGTTACTGTACTGCCCGACTACCTCTACCGTCGTAAGGTACAAGGGCTTCGGTGGGGCGTTGAAATCACCTTCTTCACGATGTGGTATGAGCTTCGTTGGGGTATTACCGCCTGTTTGATTCTCACCATCTCACTCATCACGTTGGTGTTTTACTACCACCCCTCAACAACCAATGCGGCACCTTTTTTCCGAACCATCCCCCTGCTCCCCGAGGGCGGAGGCCGAGTCGAAGAAGTGTTTGTGAAAAACGGTGCACAGGTCGAAGCGGGGGATGCAATCTTTAGTTTGCTCGATAATTCGCAGTTGGCCGCAGTGAACGTGGCGCGTAGCAAGCTACAGCAGGTTGAAACCGCATTTGTCCAAGCTGAGGCACAGCTAGAGGCGGCAAACGCAACGCTTGTTCAGGCCCAAAGCGCGCTCAACCAGGCTGAAAATGAACTAGAGAAGAAGCGTGCTGTTTCGAGTCGCGGTCAGCAGCTGGTTAGCCAAATCGAAATTGAACGATTAGAGAACACGGTAGCCCAGCGTCGCGGTGCCGTACAGGCAGCCGAGGCTAATATCAAATCGGTCAACGCCCAAATTGACACCGTGTTGCCCGCACAACGTGAAAGTGCGCAGAGTGCCTTAGAGCAAGCCGAAGTAGAGCTAGGTAAAACCGTTATTTATGCCGGGGTTGATGGCATGGTTTCGCAGTTTTTCCTCGAACGCGGTGATTACGTGAACCCAATTCTGCGTCCTGCGGGGGTCTTAATTCCCTCGGACGGCCCCGAGTCGGGACGCTATCAAATTGCCGCTGGTTTTACGCAGTTGGCAACCCCGGTAATAAAAGTGGGAACACTCGCCGAGGTGGTTTGCCTGTTAAACCCGTTTAACGTCATTCCAATGGTGGTAACCCGCGTTCAGCCAGTGGTTGCGGCGGGCCAGATCAAGCCTACCGACGTGTTGCTGGACACCCAGCAACGGGCGAGGCCAGGTACACTGACGGTGGCAATGGAGCCGTTGTACGAAGGGGGCATGTCAAACGTGATGCCGGGCAGTAAGTGCATTGCCAATGCCTACACCAGTAACCACGAACTGCTCGCGTCGGGTGATCTTGGATTTGGTGAGGCCTAATTCCTTCACATGGTAGATGCGGTGGGGACTATCCACGCGATTATTCTTCGAATTCAGGCGCTGGTGATGCCCGTACAGATGCTTGTGTTTGCCGGCCACTAAAATTCCAATTCCCGGCGTCTGGCAACCCGAGAAGTGTCAGACGTCGCTCTCTGTTGTCGATTGCCCATCCTTCTTTTCGTGCCAAGTTCGGACAGCAATCCTCGGCCGCGGTATAGTGCGCGTCAGCCATCAGGCCCGCGGTGATCGCAGATAAGGAATTTCAATATGGCAACTGACGTTACCAGTACTAGCACAGGTCATCTGACGGGCTACGGTACGCCTTTTTACCGCAACTACGTCTTACTGCTGCTGATGGCGGTTTACACCCTGAATTTTATTGACCGCACGCTGATCGCGGTTGTTGCACAACCCATTATTGAATCTTTTCAATTGACAGATGCGCAGTGGGGGCTTCTTTACGGTCCCCCCTTCGCGATCTTTTACGCTGTCATGGGGTTGCCGATAGCGCTCTGGGCGGACCGGTCCAACCGCGTTCAAATCATTGCCCTGTGCATTGTCTTATGGTCCGTGATGACGGCTCTTTGTGGGATTGCCGCGGGTTTTGTCACCTTGTTGCTGTTCCGAATTGGTGTGGCCGTTGGCGAGGCGGGTTGTACGCCACCGGCTAACTCGCTAATTGGTGATTATTTCATCGCGCGAAAGCGCGCGACTGCGCTCGGCGTTTACTCTATGGGCGTTACCCTCGGCAGCGTGTTGGCGAACTTATTTGGCGGCCCCATCGCGCAAATGCAGGGCGCTGATGTGGGGCAGTGGTTACAGGGTGTCGGGCTTGGGTGGCTTTTTGGTGATTTAAACTGGAGTTTGATTGAAGGCTGGCGAGTCGCTTTCGTGGTGGTTGGTCTGCCTGGCGTGCTAGTCGCGCTGTTGGTTTGGCTGACTATTAGAGAACCGCCGCGGGGCTATTCCGATCCACCCGGAGCAGTAGATCATCACGCAGCTCGCGGCTGGACTGAAACCTTCGCTGAACTGAGAGGCAAACCATCTTTCTGGTGGATGGCAATAGCCGCATCCCTTGTTGCCTTTGTCGGCTACGGGCTTATCAGTTTTCAGGCTCCTTTTCTGCAGCGGGAGCATGGCTTGAGCGTTCGCGACGCGGCGATTAATTTCGGCGCGCCGCTCTCGTTGCTGGCCGCGGCGGGCACCTTTTTTGGCGGCTACATCACGGAGCGTCTAACCCAGCGTATTCCGACGGCGATGGCCATTGTCCCTGCGATCGGTTTATTGCTGGCGGTGCCTGCTTATGTTGCTGCCTTCTTTGTCGACGATTTATTTTGGGTGTTTGTCCTGTGGGGCATTGGTGCGGTGTTGCACTACAGCTATCTCGGCGCTCAGTACAACATAGGGCAAGGGGTTGTAAGCAATCGCTCTCGGGCAACCGCGATTGCAGTGCTATTGATTCTGGTTTCGCTCATAGGTAACGGTATTGGGCCTTACTTTGTCGGCTTCATGAGTGATTTTTTTATGCAGCAAGAGTTACTCAAGCTTGATCCCAGCACCGTCCTGTCGCCCGAGCTCTGCAAATCGGCAGACTATGCGCGATCCGCAATCGAGCAGCAGCTATGTCGGGAAGGAAATTCAACGGGACTTAAACTGTCAATGGCGGCGACGGCAAGTATCTTTGTTTTTGCCGCCGCCTGTTTTTTGATGTGCGCTCGCACTTTACAGCGTGACTTCGTCGCCGAACTTGGCGTCAGTGCAGATACAGGCGGATGACTCAGGCATGCATCCCCTCAGGGGGTCAAATCCCTGATATAGCCTAGTACCGTCTGATAATGCGTCGTAGGAGTGCCGGTTGCTTTAAGTTGCGCTACCGCTTCCTCGGAAACATCGCCGTAGAGTTCTACCGTGAAGCTGTCAAGGAGAGGCGAGACTTCCTCTAGGTAGGCAATGAGATCGGGATTTTCAAGGTGGAAGATTAGCGCGGCGCTATCTGCATAAACTTCAGTCCAAACAAAACCCCGTGGGTCTGAGGGATCACTGTCAAAGGTATGCAAAAGCATTCCTGGTTCTGATGCTTCAACCCGTTCATCGGCATGCCTTGAGAGGTCCACGACTTTATCGGCCTGATCCTCCATCGCATGGAGTCGAGCAATAAGCACGAATGGTTTGTTGCCCGAGATAGTCTCGAGGTTGCTTTTTTGTTGGGCGCTGACAGCCGATGTGACAAGACTTAAAAGGACAGCGCTCAAAAGAATGTGAAGCTGCTTCATCTGGATTTCCCTCCTTTTTTGTGTCCTCACTGTAACTCAAAAGCATTTACAACTGCACTTTCCTGGTTGGATAAGCTGATAGTGGTCACGGCGGATTGAGTTACCAGAGAAAATATAGCGAGGTAACGTTGCTTATTTGGGTGGAAATAGTCTGAGTAAAAAAATGCGGTGCAACGATGAAATCGCACAGTTTTCTGCGAGTAGATCGCTAAGTGCGATCATAACGATATGGCTAGCAAAAGCCCGGCGGTTGCCGGGCTCCGTCAAGGCTTCTCCGTTACGATCCGGCGGTGTAAATCACCCGTGAGTCGAACACATAGGGGCCGTCACAGGTAGAAAATTCGTCGGCCGTGGCGGCGTGGGGTGCTGCGTTGTAAGCTTCCCATCCAGCGGCACGTTCTTCATCGCCGCTCCAGCCGTTGAACCACATGTAGTCGTAGCTGTCCTCACCCGATTGATCAAAGAGAGGCGCCATCGTGGCAGCCCAATAGCCTGAGACGCCGTTAGCGGTTTCATAGTCATCCATAAACGCGTTATGCGCCTCGACAAAGGCGGTTAGGTCTTCAGCGTCATAGCCCTCATTGTACGAGCAGAACATGTATTCACTGATGCCCATGCCAGAGGCATTTGGAGCGCCGGGTTGCCTAACGGGGGTGGGTGCGAAACCAAATGCACTTTCCCCGCTGTAGGTAAAGATACCGGCGCTATCTTCAAGCCACTTTGGCTCATAGTTTTCAGCCCAGCTGGACCAGGCGCCATCCCGTGCTTCCTGGCTCGGCCACATCATCACCCAAAGAAAGTCAAAGCGCTCGTCCTCGAACCGCGGCGTATTGACCGCAGCCATCATCAGGCCCCAGCCGGCTTCCGCAGCATAACCAGCCCACTGATCGGTGAGGTTGTTGAGTGCGGCTTCAGAAAAATTGTCTCCGGCCTGATGCCACACATACTCAACCATAAATGGCACGGGCATATCCGCCGGTTCGGCTAAATCTGCCATGACCGGTGCTGCTGCCTCCGGGGCTGACTCGGTCGTTACTGCCGGTTGCTCGCCCCCGCACGCCGACAGCGCGCCAACCGTTAACAAGAGTATCCATTTTTTCATTGTTCTGTTTCCTTGTCGTTATTGTGTTTCTTATTGGTGCTTATGAATGGGGTGGCGCTGCCTTAACTTATGACGGACGACGCCACGTCAACCCAATCCCCTGCGCCACTGTAGACCATTGTTGCCGTATTTTCACGGTGATGGAGTCCTCACTTTCATATTGAGGGTGTTTGCGCTTTGCGAGCGAGGATGCAATCAAATGCACTGATTCGCGCCAAAAACCTCAGTATGTCGTATTTTGATAGCTAAACTTATTGATTTCGAGCTACTCATAGCCTAGATGTCGATAAATATAGTCGTTTGCCCACACACTACGACTGAAATACTAGAAATGGCTTACCGAGGGCGCGCTGGAAGAGAGTGCGTCAAGAACACAAAAGAGATGGGCCGAAACAGGGGAACCAGTTATGGCGCTGGAACACATTAGTACAGCTGCTCTGGCAGGAGCGCCCGAGATTGTGGGTGACATGGCCTACGCGCAATTTTTTCGCGAGGAGGTTGAGTCCAGTCAGCAACCCGAATATCTGCCATTTCCAGTTCTCACAGCACAACAAGTCGCCGCGTTGCTCGATCCGCTTTGTGAACAAGGGGCTGCCGGTATGGTGGCTCTGGCGGAACGGCAGAAGGAGCGGTGCGGCGGTGATTTATTGCCCATACTGAAGGGGTGCCCAACCGTGGGGGCCGCTCTTACCGCGCTACTCAGATTCATGCCTGTTCATGCGGCGCCGGTCCATTGGCAGCCTCGCCGTCAGGGTGACTCCCTGATGCTTTGCAACTGGATCGAACCGCTCCCCGGCTTGAGCATTGAGCAGCGAGAACGCATGAGCTTTCTCTCGACGCTACAGATGATTGCTGGTTTTGGGGAGGCTGTGGGCAACGCGCTGGTATGTAGTGCTATTCATAGACGGCCATCCGCGGCCGGGCTCCACTGGCCCGACCAGTACAGGGGAATTCCTATTCAGTCAGACTGTGCCGAGGATGCCATCCTGATCGATGTAAAATCTCTGGCCTTGCCGAATCCAAACTTTCATGGCGCCGGTACTGCAGAGGAAGAAGGGTTTCTTGAAGCGTTGCGCGACGCCCATCCGTCGGAGCAGGCCACGCGGTTCAGGCAGCAGGTGAAAGGGTGGATTCGGGCGGCACTGCCCGTGGGTAACTGCCGACTTGAATTGTTAGCTGCGCGGTTGAATTGCGACAAAAGAACCTTGCAAAGACGTTTGGATAAACAAGTAGGCCTGCAGTTTTCCGGATTGGTCAACGAGTCCCGCGACGAATTAATTTTTCCAATGCTGGACAGCCGGGTATTTCCGATTAAAGTGATTGCGTCCCATGCGGGATTCTCCAATGCAGGTAATTTCTCGCGCTATTTTAACGGGCGCTTTGGCTGCTCTCCCATGGAGTGGCAAGAGGCTGGATTAAAAAGGTAGGGGCCAGAGCGATTTCTGGGTAACTACTAACGCAACCTAGCTACTGCCAGGTGCGCTCCACCTGTTCCTGAGTCAAAACCCGCGCAACCGAGCCGTCTTCATTGAGTTGTTCTACGAGCCTGCCGTCGTCCGTCTTTAAGTGGAATGACACGATGGCTCCGTCGGGCCCCGCAAATTCTCGATGGATATCCGGCCCTTCGTTGTGTGCGTAGTCGCCGGGACGTCGGACGTGACTGCGGACGACTTCATCATTTTCATACGTAATAACGTGCAACTCGCCGCTTATCACGAGGGAGGTGGTAGCACACAGGTGACGATGGAAGTGACAGAATGCATTGGGCTCCCAACGGTAAAGAATATCCAGGGTTCCATCGGGTCTTGATCCGAGCAATGCGCCGGAATAATCAATGTGTTCCTTGGCGTTGGAGGTGTCCACCACTCTTTTCCAGCTAAGCTGGTCGGCATCAACAATCGTGTCCATCCTGTTGTCTCACTACATTTGGGGCCTGACCTTCGCCGCTACGTCAACGAAGTACCATAGGTCAGAGTGTAGGGGTTTTGTCTTCGCCCGACAGAATTTGAGAGTCAGTTGACATCTTTTGAGATGTTCCAATGACGACACCGAGCAACCCTCGCAAAAGGCAGGGTTCACAGGGACTAGAGGGAGGTGAGATAGGACCTGTTGAAAGAGACTCTTGAAAAAGGGCGGGTTGAAAAACGGCGGGTTGAAAAACCGCGGGTTTAAAAACGGCGGGTTGAAAAACGGCGGGTTGAAAAAGGGTGGGTTGAAAGAGGGCTGCTTAAAAGAGGGCGGGTTAAAAGAGCGCTGGTTGGCGCTAAGAGGCCTGACCGGTGGTAGGATTCTAGAAATTAACTGCTCGGCGGTATTAACGGAGGCGGCGATGGGTTTTTTTGCGTGGCATCGGCAGCAAGTCACTACTTGGCAGAACCGATTGCACCTGGACAGCTATCAGCTGCTCTGGGTGGCTTTTTTCAAGGGATTGATTCTGGGCGGATTGATCGGCGCATGGTGGCTCTGACGCGCCAGTCCGCTTAAAGACTAGTTATTTAAAATGGCCGGTGCCGGTGTGATGAACGGGCCATCAATACAAATCCGTCGTCCATCGGGGGAGGCACAGGCACCGCAAATACCGACACCACACTTCGTCTGATAGTCGATTGCGCTGTAAATCTGATTTTCCAGCCCCGCGGCTTTTTGCACTGCCTCTGCCGCGTGAATCATCGGAGCGGGCCCGCAATTGTAAAACCATACCGACGCACGCTCTTGATCGCTCAGCGTATCAAGATAAGAGGCCAACGCCTCGGTCACTCGGCCGTGGATACCGGCGCTGCCATCGTCTGTCGCAACGGTGACGGTGGCTATTTTTTCGCACTCCTCAACAAAATACAGTCGATCAGCTGAGCGCGCCCCCGCAAATATATGGGCCGGGCTTTCATCCGAGCCAAAATCTCGCGCAATCTGGTAAACCGCTGCCAGCCCGGTACCGCCTGCAACACAAACAATATGGGCGTCCTCCGGGGGTTGGACCGGTGTACCGTAGGGGCCGCGCACATAAATCTCAGTGCCCGGTGTTAATTCATAGCAGGCGTGGGTGAACTGCCCCACGTCGATCACCGCAAACCGCAGGGGGCTGTCTGTCAGGCAGGAAAAGGGCTTTTCTCCTACGCCGGGAATCCAGAGAAAAACGTACTCGCCAGGCTGTATGTTCATAGACTCGGCGCAGGTGATGATGGTGATATCCTCGCACACCGGTTCGTTAGTCACCACCGTGACCGGGCGAAATTCCATTGAGAGATCGTAGCGGATATGGGTTTCGGCTAAGCCGGTCCCTCGACCAAGGTCATCCTCCAGAGCGTCGAAGTAGCGAGCAATATCGGCGGTGTCCATACCGCTGAGCGCCGAGCCTATGCCCACGATGCTGGCGCCATTATGGAAGGCCGCTTGCACGTCGGCGGCACTGGAGAGGCCGCCGCAGCCGATAATCGGTTTATCGGTGATGCTGCGGAGTTCCCGGATAGCTTTCATCGCCGTAGGCATGACACCTTTTCCCGACATACCGCCTACGCTGTTGGACAGTACAGGCGCGCCGTGACTTTCGGTGTAGCCGGGGCCCACGGTATTGATGGCGCAAAGCCCGTCTGCGCCCGCGCGCAAAGCCGCCTCACCGATCACGGCAATGTTAGCTACATTGGGCGTCAGCTTGGGAATCACAGGCACCGCGACGGCTTGTTTCACCGCAGAGACGATTTCGTAAACCATATCGGGATCCTGACCCATCGCCATACCGTAGCCCGCTGCGTGGGGGCAGGAGAGGTTCAGTTCGAATCCATCGGCGACAGGTTCAAGCAAGCGGGCGACTTCGACAAACTCCTCTGTGCTACCTCCGAAAATCGACACCAACAGAAATCGATCGTCGGGCACTTGCACTTGCCGTAGGGCTTCGAGGGATGCTTTGGCGCCGGGGTTTGTCAGCCCTACTGCGTTTACAAAACAGCCCGGCGCGAACTGGCTGTAAACCGGCTCGCGATAGCCCGCTCGGGCTTCCAAGCCGATACTTTTGGTCGTAATCACGCCGACCGCGGGCATATCGCGCAGGAAGCGCTGAATGATGCTGGGTGCAGTGGTGACAATGCCTGAGGGAATGGTGAATCGGCCGCTCAGGTGCTTGCCGAGAAATTCGTACGACACGGGAAAATCCTTGGAAATTTGGCCGATTATACGGGTCTTGTCTCAGGTGCCACAAAAAGTGCGGAGAATTTCTTCATCTTTTTCAGGACCAGCCGCCCACTGCAGATCCCCGGCATCCCAGGAATAGGGGGTTTGCCACCTCTTGTGCAATGTCGAAAGTAAGGAAGTGTCGCCGGTTTCTGTTTGTTTTATCGCGCGGGCGACCAGATGGTTGCGTGGAATGACCACGGGATTGGTTCGCTCCATACGCGTTGTGACCTCCGCAGCATTAGATCGCCGGGCCTGCCAGTCTTTTTTCCAGGTTTCAAGCGCTGACGAGGGCTGAAAAAGAGCGGGCAGGGGTGTTTGGTCTAGGCGACCGGTCGCGGTTTCGGTCAGCCAGCGAAACGCCAGCGTGAAGTCGTGCTGGTTGTCCTCGAGCACGCGGAAGAAATCATCTAAAAAGGGTTGGTCATTGACCGCGACCGACGTCAGTCCGAATTTTGCGGCCAGAAGGCCCGCGTAAACATCGGCAAAGTGTTGAGGAAAGGCATCCACAACCTGCTGTGCGAAGGCGAGGGCCTTTTCTTCATTGGCGTCGAGCAGTGGCAGCAGGCATTGGGCGAGCACGCTGAGATTCCAGTGAACGATGCCAGGCTGATTCCCGTAGGCATAGCGCCCGCCCGTATCAATCGAACTGAATACCTTGGACGCGCTGAAGGCATCCATGAATGCGCACGGACCATAGTCCACGGTTTCGCCGCAAAGCAGCATGTTATCGGTATTGAGCACACCGTGAATGAATCCGAGGGACTGCCATTGCGCAACGAGGCTGGCAAGGCGTTTGCCCACGGCGCTGAGCAGCACTCTTGCAGCGGCCTGCGTGGTAACTGCAGGATCCGAGTCGAGAAGGTCCGCATAATGTCGCGTCGCAACGTAGCGGACTAACGCCTCAAGTCCCTCTCCGCCCTGGGTCATTGCAAAATATTGCACGGTACCGATGCGTAAATGACTGCTTGCAATACGAGTCAGGATGGCGCCGGGTTCTATTTGGTTGCGAATAACGGGGTCGCCTGTGGCGATGGCGGCCAAGGCCCGGGTTGTGGGCACGCCGAGGTAAAACATGGCTTCGCTAATCAGGTATTCCCGTACCACCGGACCAACGGGTGATCGACCATCACCACCGCGCGAGTAAGGCGTGGGCCCCGCGCCTTTTAGTTGGATATCTAGCCGTTGCTTTCCAGACACCCATTCTCCCAACAGAAGCGCTCTGCCGTCCCCCAGCTGCGGATTAAAACCACCGAATTGATGTCCGGCGTACACCGTAGCAACCGGATCGCTACCAGGCAGGAGCGTGTTGCCGGATAGCGCGCGCAGGGCTAAGTCGGTGTGATGCCACTCAGGGGGCCAGTCGATGTCTGCCGCCAGTTTTTCATTCCACGCCAGCCAGTGAGGCGTGGAAACCGGCGTTGCTGAGCAGGGGTTTGCATAAGGGGCCCCTAGTGCGCAGTAGGTGTTGTCAAAATGCGCGTGTTCAGGCATCGATAAGTTTTTCCAAGTTATGGGGTGGCATTAACGTTTCGGGTCGCCCACCGAGCGGTTACCGCGCGGTCCAGGCGTTACACCAACCTGCTGCGGGCACCTGCTGGTCGTGAAAGAGCGCGCAGGTTCCTCTCGTATCGTCGGTACCTTGAAATAGGGCACAGTGCTGACACTGCTGTTGGCCGTCGACATCTTCGCGTTTTTTTTGCCAGCGCGCAGAGTCCGCCAGTTGATGATTGGTCACAAACCCCAAGAGCACAGCCCGCGGCGCGGTGGGGTCGACAGGAGGTTGGGCGGAGGTGGGTGCAGCGTCAGAGCCGTCCTGAGCGCGCAGGGACGCCACTTGGACGCTCCACAGCGCGGCAGCCCACTTGAAAACAGCGCGTCGCGATAGCGGTAATTTGTGATGCTGCATCAGTCGCCAAACAGTTTCTTGATGAAGCCGCCAGCCTCCCTGCCCAGTTTGTCAGCCTCTTTTTGCAATCGCGATTTAGCCTCGTTTTCCAGGAGCTGTGACGCAATGGCCTCAACATCAACCTGGCACCAATTCTTGGGGTCCTCGCCGAGCTTACCCAAGCAGGTTACGGGCCACTCGACATTCTTGTACCGCTGGTTGAGCGCACAAGCTGGATCAATGGTTTCAAGCTCTTCGCCCAGCGTGGCCGCCACTCGGGCTTTGAGCACGCTGTCTGAAAGACCTAGCGAGGCTTTGCCCGCCAGTTCCACGCCGGGCGAGGCCAGCTTGAGGTTTGAAACCGTCGCGAGGCCATCCCCCAAGTCCACCCGGAGCTCGAGTTTATTGATGGGCGTTGTCGTCGGCATGGGTTTGCTGAGTGGCTTCTGTTGCAGCTGAGCTGCGGCTTGACACAAGAGACCCTGTACGCCCAGTGCGGTTACCTCGACCGCCAGGCCGTTCATGAGCAGTTCACCGTCCAGGCCCAGCTGGAGGTCTTGGGGAGTAACGCCTTTGGTGCCAATATCCCAGCGCATATCGACACGACCTGCTGCGACATTTGGACTGCTGAAGCTCGTCAGCAGGCTGTTGAGTTCAACACCTTTCATGCCGCCCTCAAGCGTCACCTTGATCTCCGGCTTGCGGGCATCGATTTTCATCTGGGTGTCGAGCTGTCCCTGATGGAGGACACCTCTCAGGTATTTCATGTCACTGATTCCATCCACCACCCGGAACAGCACCTGAGCATTGCTAATCTCCTGACCCGCGGTAATCAGCGATGCCGCGTCAACGCTGAGCTGGAGGTCAATGTCCCTGAGCGGGCCTACGGGAACAGGCACCGGGGGTACGTTGGCGGGAGGTGCCTCATCGGTTGCCTCTGTCTGGTTTTGCGAGGGTGCCGCGGAAGAGCCCGCGGACTGAATCAGATCGAGATTCAGCTGCTCTGAGCGAAACGCCATGTCAATTTGCGGGCTGTTGCTCACCTGGTATAACAAGTCGGCCTCAATCACGCCTCCGGGGGTGGTGACGGTTAAATCTAGATCAGCATCCATGGGTGAGAGCAAGATCTGGCCGGTGAGGCCGGCGGAGACCGTATCAGTGAGCGCGCCTTCGATGACCACGTCCATCGCATCGACGTTTAAGCGGGCCAGATTAGATGGGGCGCGAACCCGACCTGCAAGGGTAATTTCGATGGTCTGATCGGATTCAGGTACTGTGATGATGACGGCGCCATCAAGACCGATAGGCTGGTCGGACAGGTTAAGGCTTGTCACGGTCATGGTGGGTACTGTCAGGGTTGTGGTGACGCCACCTGCGCTATCAAACAGTTGAACCTCAGCGCCCTCCAGCTTGATGTCGCCCAAGGAGTCATCACCCCTGATCGCCCCCAGCAGCGACAGCCCGATATCAATATCGTCTATTCTGGCTAAAACCCGAGAGCCTTCTTCTCCTTGAGGTGGAAGGTCGATGGTGGCCTGATCTAGAACGAGTACAACGCTAGGTAACAATGAGAGCTCGATATCTCCCTCGACGGTCAGCTCGCCGCCAGTCGCTTTACGCACCTGCTCTTGCGCCAGGGCGACAATGGCTTGCTGGTCGATAAGCATCGGAGCAAACACGAGCCCTAGCACGATGGCGGCAACGAGCAGTCCGAGGATGAACAGAATGAATATCATGATGTTTCCCCCCACACGAAAGTCGCTAGGTTATCAGATTGGTGTGGACAGTGGATTAATCGTTCTCCTCAAATCGCGAGGCAAAGCGTCTTTCCACGTGTCGGTTGAGAATGCGTTCTCGCTCTCTACTAATGAGGGGGTTTGATTTCAGCGCCCATAGCTTGTCTCTGGCAAACCGATGAGTCAGTTCTAAATCGACGATGGGGTCAGGATAGTCGATGGGGTGCAACACTCGCTCCAGTGGTGAGCGTTGCCAGGGCGCGTGCACCAGCGGTATCGGGAGCTCGGTTAATTCAGGAACCCAGGACTTGATAAAACGACCCTCGGGGTCATGCTCAAGGCTTTGCTTCACCGGGTTATAAATGCGAATGGTGTTAATACCGGTCACACCGGCTTGCATCTGCATCTGGGGGTAATGGATCCCGGGCTCAAAGTCGAGAAATAACGAACCGAGATAAGCCGCTCCTACCTGCCAATCCTGCCAGAGGTGGTGAGTTAAAAAGCTGACTAACATGGCCCTTGACCGAAAGTTGATGTAACCGGTGGCGATCAAGCAGCGCATGCAGGCATCGATGAGCGGGTAGCCAGTTCGCCCTTCCGCCCACGCTGAAATGAGTTCAGCATCCTGCCCCCGGGGATGATCCAAGAAGCCTCGATTAATCGACTCAAATTCCATACGGCATTCGCTTTCAAACTTTTGAATAAAGTGGCAGTGCCAGTGCAGCCTGGATTCAAAGGCAGCGAGTGGGCGCGCCCAGCCACCTTGGGCTTGTCGCGTTGTCAGCGCGTTTGCGACCTGTCGTAGTGAAAGATTGCCCCAGGCTAAATACGGGGAAAGGCGCGAGCAGTGTCGGCGACTCTGCTCGGGCTTTGAAATAAAGCGCTGATAGCCACCAGCGTCTTTTTCGAGGAATAGGTTAAGCCTGTGCCTGCCGGCGCGCTCGCCCCCCACCTGAAAGCTGGCTGCAGAGCGCTGCCATTGAGCCATGCGCTGGCATTGTTGCCCGAGAAGCGTTTCCGGGAGCGAGATAGTGCGCTCTTGTAAAGCCTTTAGGTCAACCGTTACCGGTGGTGCCGCCATGCGTCGATTCCAGCGTGCGTTCCATCCGCGTCGGTGGGTTCGTTTTCGCTCGATACCGTTGGTCGGCCACTCCAACCATTCAAAGCCTAGAGTATGTGCCAATGCGAGGACGCGTCGGTCGCGTTCGTAGGTGACCTCCAGGCCGGTTTCCTCGTAGCTGATGAGTTGAGTGATCGGCCGATGGCGATGAAGCTCGGTGAGTAGGGCGCAAACCTCGCCCTCAAGCACCCAGACACAACAGCCAAGCTCACCGAGGCGTTCATTCATATCGGCCAGTGACTGGGCAATAAAGTGCCAGTGCCGGCCGCGGTAGTGGGGGTTCCCAAGTAACGCGGGCTCGACAACGTAAAGCAGTAAAAGCGGTGTTCCCGTCTCGAGCGCATAATTCAGCGGCTCGTGATCGGTGAGTCTCAGGTCGCGCTTGAACCACATGACGGTGAGGCTCATGGCCCGGGTAACTCCCCCAAGAAAGGGTTATCTATTTCTCGTTGGTCGACGGCATCGAACAGGCTTACCCGGCCTTTTTTGAGTGCCGACAAGAGCAAGTGGTAGGCGTCCCGATCGAAAAGCTGCTGCATTCCGGGGCTGAGCGCCGACTTTGCCTCTTCGACAGAGTCAAAGCTTCCCAGATAACACCAGTGGTTAATCAGATGGCCTTGCTCGCAGGGTTGGCCCTCCAGAGGAGTGACGTTTTGTTCAATAAGCACCAAGGGTCCGGGAAAAGGCCAGGCAGCGATGCGGTCCCTGTCGAGCACGGAAACCAGTCGGTTGTTGTGCTCCTCAGCGGTCTCCTCGCCAGCGCAAGCGCCATCGCATCGGGCCAGCTGGTATTGGAAACAGGGCCCTTTACCCTTGTCTATGCCCAGCATCCGCAGGCATAGCCCATGATCCTTGGCGTACCGCCTCAGAGTACTGTCGACATGGCGCTTGTTGTGAAATAGCCCATAGCTATCGATGGATCGCTCACCCTCAACGAGAAAGTCGGCGGCGGTTGGCTGTGCGAAGCCATCGGGACTCTGTTTGAGATGAATAGTCCACAGCTTTTTGACCCGACGCTGGCGCCGATTGTAAAGCGGTGTCTCGCGTTTGATTGCCGCATTTTCAATGAGTAGCGCACCGACTTCGCCCGCCGTCGGTGTGCAATCGATGCGCGTCACCTGTTGCATGATCCGTTGGTGGCGACCAGGGTGCTTCCCTTCCTGGTAGTGAGCGGCAACCCGAGCCCGTATGTCGACGCTCTTACCGATATAGAGCAGGTCCCCTTCAGCGCCATAAAATCGATAAACCCCGCTGTAGCGTGGCAGCTGATCGACTGAGTGGGGACCGACAGTAAAGAGAACCTGATCGCGAGTGGGCAACATAACAGGCATAATCTCCCGAGCGGATGCAGTTTTGTCATTACGTCCACGTTTTGCCTGAATCGCTTGAGTAGCGGCTATGGCCGACTGCCTGGCTTTGGACAAATAACGGACGGATAGGGACGGGCTACGACCCATCGCGTACCCTCTACTGGGTCTGAATAGGGTAGTGGCATGAAGCAAACTCTCAAAGCTTTGAAGCGTCAGAGCGCTCAGCTGCAACGTTGTATTATCGAGTCGGTAGATCTCAGTCTTTACATTGCGTTTGCGGAGATTGATGGCATTGAGCATCTTGTCGCGGACAATGATGGGCGCATCCTCAAGCGGCACAATTTGCTCGAAATGAAGCGCGTGCTCAAAGGCATCGCTGATTGCGAGCTGGTGCTGCGCCAGCGCAGTGCCTACGACGAAATGGTCGGCCATAGTCACTCGGCAACCGAGAACACCTTAGAGGTTTCTATGGGGCAGGAGCCACTACCCGAGTGGTTAAACTAATTGAAGCGTTGGGTAGCGTCGCCTCTTTTGGGTTACTGCTGATCGAGATCCTCATCATCGATGGAGTGACCCCAGTCACGCTTGGCCTTGAGGTAGCGCAGATTGCAATCATCAACACCGCTAACGTGTTTGATGCGCTCTATATTGTGAAGACCGTGTGCTTTTAGATCGTCAATCTTTTTTGGATTGTTCGTTAACAAACGTAATGGTCGATTTTTGCCAAAGTATTTCAGTAATGTCGCCGCGTCACTGAAGTCACGGGAGTCATCGGGGAGTCCTAGGGACCGATTGGCTTGATACGTGTCTTCACCATCGTCCTGCAACAGATAGGTCGCGGCTTTTGCCCAGAGACCGATGCCTCTGCCTTCATGCCCAGCCATGTAAATTAAATAGCCGCCTTCTGGTTCCTCGGCCAGCCGGTCAATCGCGGCTTCCAGTTGCGGCCCGCACTCGCAGCGGCGCGAACCAAACACATCGCCTGTCAGGCAGTTGGAATGGACCCGCACCAAGGGTGAGGTCGCTTGTTCGGCATCGCCAATAACGAGCACGCTGTTTATGGCCATACTTGAGGCGAGCTGGGAGAATAAATGCTGGCCCCCCTGCTCTCGAAGGGTGCCCGCCAAATTCTCGACCTCGGATAATTCTGTGCTTCTGACACTGGCGTACCACTGCGCTGTGGGGTGTTTCTTGCCTCTCGCCAGCGGCAGCGGTACCGGGCCCAGCAAGTTGACGCTTCGCTGCCCGCTGGGCGCTGAGCCTGTGGTGTCGATCAAACGCCCGTCGGTATCGATGCGCACAAGCTTGTCGCGCTCAATAAGCTTTTTTCTCACCTCGGGGTTTAAGTAGGTAAACATGGGATCCTAGGTTGTTGTTGGGTGATGCAATGTACGCCGCCACCCATGGCGAAGATCACGCGCGCGTCCACAGCTCTGACGGTCCGGCCTGGCCAATACTCGGCTAACAGCTCAGCGGCGAGGCCGTCATTGGCGTCATTGAATGTTGGCATAATCACTGCGTCATTGAGTACATAGTGATTGAGGTAACTGTAGTCCACCCAGCCTATGTTATCCCGCAGCGCGGTTGGCGCGGGAATAGCATGCCAGTGCAAGCCATTGTTTTCGAGCACCTCGCAGTGGTCCGCGTACAGGCTGTAATCTGGATGGCCCTTTTCCAGTTGGTGATGCAATAGCACCTCGCCCCGCTCAGTGAAGCAGGCGAAGACATCGACGTGTCCACGCGTGCCGTTGGCCTCGTAATCGCGATGCAGACCTCGATCGAACCAAATAACCTGGTCCGTTCCCAGCACCTTGTTGAGTTCCTCTTCCACGCCGTCTTTTGACCACCGCGGGTTGCGTGCGGGGTCGAGTTGAACGGTTGTGGTAAGCAGCACACGACCGCGGCCATCAATATGGATACCGCCGCCTTCATTTACCAGCGAAGACGAGGTAACTGTCGCGTCGGTCAGAGCAGCAACCGTTGCGGCTAAGTGAGTATCAAGCGACCAGCTAAATGCGGTGTGATCGCCCCAGCCATTGAATTGCCAGTCCACTGCGCAGAGCTCGTCCCCATCCACAGTAAATGTTGGGCCCGTGTCTCGAAGCCAGGCGTCATTAAATTCCGAGCGATGCAATATGACGGCGTCGCTCAACAATTTCGAGGCCACTTTTTCCTGCGCGGCATTGACGAGCATGTGCACGGGTTCGTGATCTGCAGCGACATTGGCCACGGCAGCCCAGGCGCGCCAGACATCGTCGTCACTGACGCCTGCGCCTGGATAGGCAGCGGTTGGAAAGGCCATCCACGTGGCATCGTGGGTGGCCCATTCGGGTGGCATCAACATCGCCATAGTTTACAGTCCGGGGATGACGCCTGGGGTTAATGAACCCGAAGGGTTACTGGATTTCCTGGCTTCCACCAGGGCTTGGTAGGTATCGGGCCGTCGCGTGGCGTAGAAGGGAAACAGTGTTAACCAGTCTCGACGTTGTGCAATGTCGATATCGGCTACCAGCACGGCTTCTCGATCACGCGGAGCTTCGGCGAGCACGCGACCAAACGGATCGACAATAAAGCTGCTGCCATAAAAGTTGAGTAGGCCCTCGGCGCCAAAGCGATTGGGCACCACGATAAACAGACCGTTAGCGATCGCATGGCCGGTGATGACCTGCCGCAGAAGAGGAGACGTATCGAAACTCGGGTAATCCGGTTCGGAACCTATCGCCGTCGCGTAGCACAGGAGATCAGCTCCAGCTAGGCCGTAGCACCTCGCGACTTCTGGGAACCACTCGTCCCAGCAGGTCGGCAGTCCGACCGCCAGATCGCCGCCATCGAGCGGCAGTGCGTGCACCGGATAGGGGTTTGAGTCAGCCCCCTCGGCAAAGTAGAGATCTTCGTGATACCCGGCGGTGACCGGAATATGCAGTTTGCGGGTCGTGGCGCAAATGTCCCCCCGGGTGTTTACCACGATCGCAGTATTCAGGCCCCTGCCATCCGTTGCGCCGGTGTGCTCATAGAGCGATGCGTGGACCAGGACATCGTTGGCTGCTGCAAGCTCGCTCGCAAAGGTGTGGGTAGGGCCCCCCGTCAGAGGTTCTGCGCTCAGATCGGCGCGACCCTCGGGTCGGGTATCGGCCGGATAGCGTGACAAGGTGAGTTCCGGGAGGAAGACAATGCTGGCGCCCGCGTTGGCGGCAGCCGCGACGCCCTCGGCAAGCCTTTCTTTGTGCGTCTTATCCTGTGCATGCCAGCGCGATTGGACCAAGCCCACCGTCACAGGTTGTGGGGCTTGATCAGGAGAAGGACACAAACTCGGAAGCAGAGGGCGGCGTACTAGTTCCATGAAAGACTCCTGCGACGGCGGCACAACCGCCACCATGCGAGCTAATCCCGCGGGTGATCAATAATCCAGAGCATAAAACGATCAGCGCTGGCGCACCAATAACCACTTCGGGTGGCCTCGGAGTTCCCCTGTTTGAACAGCGCTTCTCGTCGGTTGTGCGTGAGGCCCCGGGGTATTTCTTAACAACACGGGGTCAGCATGCTTTGTGGCTCAAGGCTGTCTGTTTTGGCTCAAGGCTGTCTGTTTTGGCTCAAGGCTGTCTATTGGCGAGCGGCGGCCTATTGTGGAGCGACGGCGATCGCACCGGGCGGAAAATCAGCGAGCACTCTCGCCGCCGCCGCGTCGATGCTGGTCTGATCTT
Source organism: Luminiphilus sp. (assembly GCA_965658055.1). Classification (GTDB taxonomy): domain Bacteria; phylum Pseudomonadota; class Gammaproteobacteria; order Pseudomonadales; family Halieaceae; genus Luminiphilus. The sequence continues at coordinate 19,606 of CBFHQV010000003.1, forward strand.
TTATGGCATCACCCTTAAGTTTTGATTGCGTTACGCTGCGCCAAACCGAACGTTTTTTTGCCGGGGAGATCATGTCGATAATAAACGTACCCTGGGTGTACTCTGATACCCGAACCTCGGTGTTGTTCATACAGTTATAACAGTTGTACATGGCGTAGCGATTGTAGCGATTGTAGCCCACCCCCATGCTGTAATTGGGGCTCGAGGTGGTGCGTACATCCTGTTTTTCTAGGGTGTTTAAGTGCCAACTGATCAGCAGATCCGCATCGGCAGCACTGTCCACGAGGGTGAAGCCTTTGGTTTGCAGCGCGCGCGCCAGCGCCTCATTAATGCGATCTTTTTGGAAGTCAGTCAGCTGCATGGGGTTGTCACCCGAGACGCCGCCACTCAGTGCATAAAAACCAATCGCCTTGATCTCGCTGAAGTTTTCATCGGCGTCGTAATCCACGGAGGGTTTGGGCGGTGCGCTGGAGCACGCAGTCAGCATTACGGTGGCTGCCACCAGCCAAGCAAACAAGAAAGGCAAACGTCGCATGGTGAAAATCTCCGTGACAGTGAGCTTCAGTGTATCAGAAGGTCAGGAATCAACCCCAGGGGAACCGAGCGTCATTCCGTGACAGGTTGAAAACGCCTGTTTGATAGCGGTGACGTGCTCGAGAGGGGCTCTTCTGATCTCACCAAGCAGTGCGTTTCGCGTCATCTGCCACGCGCTATATTCAGGCGTAAGCTCGGCATTCAGCTGGGTTTCTATGTTGTCCACCACCGTCATTAACCGCCGTTCCCTTAGGCTGAGCTTGGCCAGCCAAGGTTGCACCACGCCGAGGAAATATTTCAAGATGACCCGTTCTGCTATGCGTGCTGACTCAGTGATCCCCCCACCGGGGCAAAGAGAGCGCGGGCGTTGCTGCAGCAGGAGCGATGCCCGCTCAAGTTCGCGCGCCTGCAGGGCGGCGGCGAGGAGTAAATATCCGCCATCGCCACTTCGGAGAATACCAAGGTGATACTCAAGTGCTTGCCCTCCGGCGGCATGATCTCCTGCCAGCCAGCGCTGGATATGACGGTTTAGCCAGTGAAGCGAATCGACTACATCGCCACTCACCGTAGCGGGGTAGTCTCCGAGTGACGGCGGCAGGCGCCAAAAATCCCGCCACTCTGACGCGGCGAGAAGGGCGTTAAAGATTCGTGCTTGAAGCTGGCCCTGTTTCTGCGCTGTCAGCGATTGAAGCGATGCCACCAGGGCGGTGTCTCCGGTATCGGTGAGTGCCGAGATGCACGCAGGTGCGAGCGCAAGAAACTCGAGGTCGAGGAGTAATTGTTGCGAGGGGGACGCGTTTCTACCAAGTAGACTGTTACGTCGCCCAATGTTGACCTGCAATTCGCAGGGTGACAGGGACAAAAAGTCCACTACGTCGATCGATAAATTGGTTATGACGACGGGTCTGATCGCGGCATCTGCAATCCGCGGGGGCGCCACCAGACGCGGGTAGGGTGGAATGGGCACGTTGGCTGCTGTAGACAAACGTTGAACGTAATCGGTTAACTGCTCGGGGCCAGTGTCGGGCGCGGAGCAGCCATGCAGCAGAGCCAATCCCGCGAGCCAAATCAGAAGTCGTCGGCAGCCTGTTGGGGGGTGATAGAGGCGCCACATTCTCAGGGTGGGCTTTGAACTGCTGACGACTTCAGGCTTGCAGTGCAGCGTCGGTCCGGGCTCGCCATTCGACCAGATGAGGGTATTCCTCACCCACATCGACCTTTGCGCCCCACCGTGCGAAGACGATCGCGGCGAGGAGGTCAATATCTGCAAAGGAGAGCGCGTTTCCGGCGACGAAGGGTCGAAGGCCTAATTCGCTGTTAAGGGTGGTCAATGCAAGACCGAGGCGGGCGCGTCCCCGCTCGGCAAGGGCGGGTATCTGGGGCATGTCTGCTGGGCCGGGAAGGCCTCTCGAGGCATAGGCGGGGTGACTGTTACGAAAAATCTCCGCACACGCCATGAACACCGTGTTGAATAGTCGGTGGTTCCAATTGAGGATCATCGCCTTTTCCTCTGTGGTTGTTCCCAAAAGTGGACGGTCGGGGTAGAGGCTCTCAAGGTAATGCGCGATAGCGATAACCTCGGTGAGACGACTTCCATCATCGAGGACCAGTGCGGGTAGCGTGGCTTCTGGCACAATATCGGTATAGCTGGCCTCGAGCTGGGCCGCTTTCGCCATATCGATTTGCACTGTTTCCACATCGATACCCTTGTAAGCGATAAACATTTTCAGTCGAGCCGGGTTTGGCGCGGAATCAAACGTATAGAGTTTCATCACAAATCCTTGTTGTCGGCAGCTATATCGCCAATAGGGGTGCCACCCTAGCCGAGTTTCCGCCGGGGGCGCAAATCGCTATACTCCGCGCCTCATCATTTCGGAGTCGTGCTGAGACAGGAGTATATCCATGCGAATCCTAGCTTTTATCTGTTTGTTATTCCCCTTGATCGTCGCAGCAGCGGATCTGACCAAAGCGCAGCGTTCTGCAATCGAAGAGCGAATTAAGCCCTTTAGCGAAGTATGCGTTGCCGGTGATTCAAGTTGCGAGTCGGGTGGACCTCAGGTCGCGTCGGCCGAGGCTCTTCCGGGCGAAGCAAAGTACGCTGCCTGCGGTGCGTGTCACGGTGCACAAGGGCAAGGGGGGATAGGTCCAATGCTGGCGGGGCAGACGGTCGACTACATCATGGGTCGGTTGAACGCTTACAGAGCAGGAGAACAGGTCGGTGCACAGAGCAGTTTAATGTGGGCTCAAGCAGCAGGTCTGAGTGACATTGACATCAAAGACCTCTCAGAATACATCGACACCCTGTAATCTGATTTTAAGACCTGCGACGGGCGAGTTATGGTCACGTCTCTCCGGCGCTCGGTACTATGATCGGGATGCTGGGTGCTGACGCAGTCGGTACCCCAGCGCTTCCAGCAAATCCGCCTCTTCTACCGCTACACTATTACGGAGGTCGGCGAGGGTTCTCGCTACGCGCAGCACCTTATGGATGGCTCTAGCGGACAGCATCAACTGGTCTGCTGTATCCCCAAGCCACCGGGTCGTCGATTTTGATATCCCGCAGGCGGCCATCAAATCAGCGCCAGCGAGTTTGGCATTGAGGCTGCCCTGACGCTGGAACTGCAGGTCTCTCAGCTGCTGAATCCGGTCTCGCGTCAGCCTGTTTGGCGACGAGGGGTTCACGCCTGTTAACAGCAGTGAGGATTTCTGCCGCTCCAGCGGTACGTGAAGGTCGATGCGATCCAGCACCGGGCCCGAGAGCTTGGACTGATAGCGACGAATCGTGTCGGTGGTGCAGTGACAGGGTTGGTTTGGGTCTTGCGCAAATCCGCAGGGGCACGGGTTCATCGCCGCAATGAGCTGAAAGTCCGCCGGATAGGTGAAGGCACCGCGCGCCCGGGTTACCTGAATCACCCCGTTCTCCAGCGGCTGTCGCAATAAGTCCAGCGTGCGTCGAGGAAACTCTGCGATTTCATCCAGAAATAAAACCCCCCTGTGAGCGAGGGATATCTCCCCCGGCAGTGCTTGCACCCCGCCCCCTATCAGGCCACTCGGTGAGGCGCTGTGGTGAGGTGATCGAAAGGGCCTTTCTCCCGCGGGCGGTAAGCCCAGCAGGTCTCGAATGATGGCGATCTCAATGATTTCGGTGTCGGCAAGAGGCGGGAGTAACTGCGGCAGACAGCTGGCCAGCAGAGTTTTGCCGGCACCCGGCGGTCCTGTCATCAGCAGGTGGTGGCCTCCGGCGGCGGCGACACCGAGTGCGCGCTTGGCCATCAGTTGACCGGCGATCTGTTCGAGATCGATAGCGGGTCCATTGAGGTGCTCCACCGGCCTCAGCGATGCACTGGATCCCTTGGGTTGTGCACCCGATTGAGCAGGGACCAGTTTCGGGTCCTTTATGACGGAACAGGTGGTAAGTAAGTCTTCCACACCAATAATTTTCGCCTCGGGCAGCAGCGCGAGCAGAGACTGTTGTTGCGCTGGCACGATGAGTCTCTTGTCAGCCCTCGAGCCGGCCAACACAGCCGAGAGCAAGCCTTTACAGGGGCGGACCCGGCCATCCAGTCCCAGCTCGCCGAAACACTCAACGTCGTGCATCGTATCAGCAGCCAACTGTCCCGACGCCGCGAGGATCGCAAGGGCAATTGGAAGGTCAAAGCGAGCGCCGGACTTGGGCAGCTCAGCGGGGGATAGGCTGACGGTGATGCGGCGGTCTGGCCAGGTCAGATAAGAGTTGAGCAGAGCGCTGCGCACCCTTTCCTTGGCTTCTTTCACCGTGCTCTCGGGCAGGCCGACGATCGCAAAGCCCGGTAAACCGTTGCTGATATGCACTTCGACGGTGACTGATGGTGCGTCGATACCCGCGCTGGCACGGGAGTTGATGCGGGCGTGGGTCATCGATCGTCCTTGATCTCACGGCGGGGCCCCGTCTCCCGCTTTAGTCCATTTAAGGGGCTTCGAATTCGGTGCTGAGGCGTTAGGTGTCACTCGCTTTATCGAGCTCTGCGGAAAGCGCCGCAAGGGTTTGCTCCAATTCGTCGACTTTGGCCCGGGTTCGCTGTAGCACCGCCGCTTGGGCATCAAATTCTGCACGACTGACTACGTCGAGCTTGCTCAATGCGGTTTTGGCGAGGGCTCTGGCATTCCGATCGACTTGTTCCAATACGCTCTGATCATCTCCCACCAGTCGTTCAAAAAGCGCGCCCAACCCGGGGGGTTTTAGCGAGCCAAGCCGCTCACGCTGCGCCGCAGTTTCATCGTCGTTTATCGCCATCGCTATAACCCCTAGGCTGGTTTGATCATGAGCCCACTACTGTAACGCAGAGTGAAAGCTGCCCGAACATCCCAACCCGTCAAAATCGCCCTTCACGGGGGCGTAACTGCGCCATCGTGGTGCAACAGGCCTAACGACAATCAGTTCAAAAGCCCGACGGCGATGGCTGATGAAATACTAAGCCACTGTTTTTATACATAAAAAAATCACTTGGTATGTCTGTCGCTATACCAAGGGAGCGGCGTGCGGGCCTCAGCAAACCCAGCGTCGGAGCACTCACAAAGAAATGAAAGGAGTCCACACATGCTGCAACGCTCAACATCACAGACTGCGCCATCGGGCACAGCACTGACCGGGAGGACTGTATGAAACTTGTCACTGCCATTATTAAACCATTCAAGCTTGACGATACCCGCGAGGCGTTGTCGCAAATCGGTGTTCAGGGCATCACGGTGACCGAGGTGAAAGGCTTCGGACGACAGAAAGGTCACACCGAGCTCTATCGCGGCGCTGAGTACGTCGTTGATTTTCTGCCCAAAATCAAAATAGAAGCCGCCGTCACTGACGCGCTGCTCGATCAGGTCATTGAGGCAATCACTCAAGCTGCTCACACCGGCAAGATCGGTGACGGCAAGATTTTTGTGACCAGTCTTGAACAAATCATCCGCATTCGCACCGGCGAGACCGGCGACGCGGCCATCTAATCTCACAGGAAACGGGAATCTGTCATGGAGAACGAAATTTTTCAGTTGCAATACGCGCTGGACACCTTTTACTTCCTGGTGTGCGGTGCGCTGGTTATGTGGATGGCGGCAGGCTTTGCCATGCTCGAAGCCGGTCTGGTCCGAAGCAAAAATACGGTAGAAATTTTGACCAAAAACGTCGCGCTGTTCGCGGTCGCCTGCACCATGTATATGGTATGTGGCTACGCCATCATGTACGGCGGTGATTATTTGCTCAGCACCATCACGGGTGATGGCGTCACCGGCGCGGAAGAGGCGGCCACCTACGCACCGTCGGCGGATTTTTTCTTCCAGGTTGTGTTCGTGGCTACCGCGATGTCGATCGTGTCGGGTGCCGTAGCGGAGCGCATGAAGCTGTTTAGCTTTCTGGTGTTTGCCGTGGTTATGACTGGATTCATCTACCCGATGGAGGGTAGCTGGACCTGGGGCGGCAATCCGGTCTTTGGCATGTACACGCTTGGGGATCTCGGCTTCCTGGACTTTGCAGGTTCTGGCATTGTGCACATGGCAGGCGCTGCTGCAGCCCTCGCCGGCGTTGTCATGATCGGCGCGCGTAAGGGCAAATATGGTCCCAACGGCGAAGTTAATGCCATCCCCGGTGCAAACTTGCCCCTGGCAACGTTGGGAACCTTTATTCTCTGGCTCGGATGGTTCGGCTTCAACGGTGGCTCCGTGCTGGCGACTGCCTCTGTGGAGTCGGCGAACGCAGTTGCGGTCGTGTTCATGAATACCAACGCCGCCGCCGCCGGTGGCTGTCTCGCGGCGCTGCTAACTGCCAAGCTGCTGTTTGGTAAGGCGGATCTGACGATGGCACTCAACGGCTGTCTGGCAGGACTTGTCGCTATTACCGCGGGCCCCGATACCCCAACCGCGCTACTGGCTACTCTGTTTGGTGCCCTGGGCGGTGTGTTGGTGGTGTTCTCGATCACAACCCTCGACAAGATGAAGATTGACGATCCTGTGGGTGCGATTTCCGTACACGGTGTGGTCGGTCTTCTGGGCTTGCTGCTGGTCCCTGTCACCAACGACGGTGCGAGCTTCTCAGGCCAGCTTATCGGCGCCGCGACAATCTTTGGCTGGGTCTTCGGGGTCTCGCTGGTCGCGTTTATGGTGATCAAGATGATCATGGGCCTACGCGTGGACGAAGAGGAAGAATACGAGGGAAGCGACATCGCCGAATGCGGGATGGAAGCCTACCCCGAGTTCACCTCGGCCCGCTAAGGATCAACCTTTGGAGTGTGTGTTGGGGCCTTCGGGCCCCTTTTTTTGCGCCAGTTTTTTTGAGAAGTCCCCTCAGAGCCATTGCCAAATTCTGTGGGCAGACCATAATGTAGCGGCAACTCGAAACCTCCCGGCAACAAAACCGGCAACAAAACCGGCAACAAAAAAGGTAACTGAGTCCCATGAAGCTTGTGACCGCCATCATTAAACCATTCAAAATGGACGACGTCCGCTCTGCCCTGTCTGATATCGGGGTTCAGGGTGTCACGGTAACCGAGGTCAAAGGTTTTGGACGCCAGCGGGGTCATACCGAACTGTATCGTGGCGCTGAATACGTGGTCGACTTTCTGCCAAAGCTCAAGCTTGAAGTCGCCTGTGCGGCTGATCAGACCGATGCCATCGTAGAGGCCATCATTAACGCGGCGGGCACAGGCAAGATTGGCGATGGCAAAATATTTGTGTCCGACCTTGAACAGGTGGTGCGGATCAGAACCGGCGAAACTGGCGAAGACGCTATTTAAAGCACCTCAGGGTACCCCATTGCGTTTAGCTTGAAGCGCCAGCACGGTATCGGGCAGCTCGCTCAGGCAGCCAATCACTGCCGCCGCAAAGTCGCTTTCCTTCCTCTCTGTCGATAGCCAGATGCAGCTGATACCGGCTCGGTATGCGCCAAGCACATCGTGGTCATGACTATCGCCCACGTGCAGCACCTGATGGGGGTCTAGACTTGTTAATTCCCGTGCTCGGTCGAATAAAGCGGGTTCGGGTTTGGCGGCGCCAACCTGTTCTGCCTGCAGCGAAAATTGAAAATGCCGACCCAGAGGCGTTTTGAACACGTCCGCATTGCCATTGGTAAGCGCCCCAAGAATATAGCGTTGACCCAGCGTGTCGAGGACAGCATCACTATGGGGAAAGACCTCAACCTCGTTACGTCGGGCAATAAACGCGCTAAAAGCCGCTTCCGCCGCACCCGATGCTTCAGCCTCAGGGATGCCGGAATCGATCAACAGGCGGGCGAGAAAGCGTTTTCTAAACAAACTGATGTGATGGCGTAACGCTGGTTGCTCGGCCAAAACCGCTTTTTTCAGAGTGAGTATCGCCTCTTCTGACAAGCCAGCCCGTGCTGTGGGGTAATGCTCATCGAGCCAGGCGTTCTGGGCGTGTTCTGCCTTTTGGAGTGCGGGCCTGACATCCCAGAGGGTGTCATCCAAGTCGAAGGTAATGCACTGGATCATGGTTTGCTTTTGCGACGAGCCCGAGGATGGGCGGCGTCATAGGTTTTTGCCAAATGCTGGAAGTCTAGATGGGTATAAATTTGCGTCGTACTGATATCCGCATGCCCGAGAAGTTCTTGTACCGCTCGCAGGTCGCCGCTCGATTCGAGAAGATGACTCGCGAAAGAGTGGCGTAACATGTGGGGATGCAGTTTTCCTGGGATCTGTGTGGTGGCGCCCAGTCGTTTCAGGCGCTCTTGCACCGAGCGAGGACTGATGCGGGTACCGCGGGAGGATACGAACAGCGGAGCATCAGCACTGACCGTCTCCTTGCCGAGAGGACGCTGCCGCAGCCACTGCGCAATAGCCTCCAGCGCCGGTCCTCCCACGGGAACGGTGCGGGTCTTCCGCCCCTTGCCGGTTACGGTGATCACCCGCTCACTCGAGTCGATGTCTCCAATGTTGGCCGATACCAATTCGGCGAGTCGAAGGCCCGAGGAGTACAACAGCTCTGCAATGGCGAGGTCACGATAATCCAGTGGTGTCTCGGGCTTGAGCTGAAACAACGCGCCAACGCTGTCGGCATCCATGCTTTTTGGAAGAGTCCGACCTGACTTGGGGGCTTTTACGCCAAGAGCTGGATTGCCCACGCTGGGATCTCTTTCGCCGAGGTAGCGAAAGAGGGCGCGCACCGCCGAGAGCTGCCGTTGAATACTGGCACTCGAGAGGCCGCGCCGGTGCTCACTGGCAATCCAATGCCTGACATCCACTTCAGCGATAGCGGCAATCTGGTGCTTGTCTCGTCCACCACAGAAATCCACAAAATTTAAAAGATCCCGCGAGTACCCTGAGAGGGTGTGGGGTGAAACCTGGCGCACATCGCGCTGATAACAGAGATAGTCGGAGCAGGCGTCGCGGAGCGAGTCGGTCACGTGGCGTCTTTCGTATCCAGACAAGGCAGGCGCATCACCACATCGGCGAGGTATTCCAAAAACAAGGTCCCCACGTCACCGTCATAACGTCTCACGTCACTCGAGCCAACGGCAAGGCAGCCAATCAGAGTGTCATTGCGCATAAGCGGCGCCAAGGCCGCCGAGCCCTCTGTCAGACAATCCGGGAACAAGGCGGTCATTTCCTCAGATCGGAATACCCCGCAGTAGGCTTGAGATTGGCGCAGTAATCCACTGACAACAGCGGCGCGTTCGCCGTCGATGGGATCCACCGACAAGGACTCTTCGAGCCAGAGCAGCTCGCCGAACTCAATAGCAAAGTGGTTTTTCAAGCCGGCGCGGACTATATCGCTCAGATCAACGACTTCCCGGGCATTGACCAAATCAAGCACCATGTCTCGGGAGGCGCTGAATAACGTATTGTTGGCCTCTGCGGTTTGGTTGATGCTGGCAAGGCGATTACGCATCTCGATGTTGCGTTCGCGCAGCAAGGTAACTTGACGTTCGACCAGGGAGACAGCACCGGCCCCACCGTGGGGCAGCTCCATGGCCATCAGCAAATCAGATCGATGCTTGAAGAAATTGGGGTGATCGCGCAGATAACGTTCCACCTGATCGCCCTCGACCAGGGTTTTGGGCGTTTCGTCCGATTCTGCGGAGGCGTTCTCTGCTGTCATTGTCTTTTCGCCTGCTTCCCGTGTCCGTCATTCATCGGTGGCGGAGTCGGATGGTCCCATCAAAAATTGTCGCGGTCGGCCCACCCAGCCATACAGGGGACTCGCCCCCCAACCAAGAGACTTTCAGCTTACCTCCGGGCAGGTGGACTGTCACCTCGTTATCGAGATGACCGAGCCGAATGCCATGAACAACAGCCGCACAGGCGCCAGTGCCACAGGCCTGTGTTTCACCAGCGCCGCGCTCAAATACGCGCAGTCGAATTTCTTGCCGATCCAGCAGTTGCATAAAGCCGACGTTAACCCGATCGGGAAAGGCGGGATTGGTCTCAAGGGCAGCGCCCAGCTCGGCCACCGGGGCGCTCCTGACGTCGTCGACCAGGGTAATAGCGTGCGGGTTGCCCATGGATAAGGCGCCAAAAGTCATATCGCAGCCATTTACCGCTAGTTGATACTCGAGCTGCTCGTTGTCGGCGAGTAGGGGAATCTGGGCAGGGCTGAATCGGGGTGCGCCGAGATCTGCCGTGATGAGTCCGTCGTCGCCGATTCGTAAGGTCATGGGGCCGCCCGGGGCCAGCACCCGAAGCTCTTTCTTCCACGTCAGCCCCTGATCAGTGACGAACCGCGCAAAACAGCGCGCGCCGTTACCGCATTGCCCTGCCTCAGAGCCATCGGCGTTGAAGATACGGTAGCGGAAGTCAGCGTCAGGATGGTCGGGTGCCTCAACCAGCAGCACCTGATCGCAGCCAATGCCGCGCTGTCGGTTGGCTATGCGGCGAATCTGGCTCGCGGAAAGCGTGGCTGATTGACGAATCAGATCGATGACAACAAAGTCGTTGCCCGCGCCGTGCATCTTGGTAAAACGCAGTTTCATTGATCCGAGGCCGGCAGCTTGATTTCAGAGGCCCAGAGCTCGCTAATGGTTTCCCGTTGGCGGATCAGGTGGGCTTGGTTGCCCGCCACCATGACTTCGGCGGGCCTGGGGCGTGAATTATAGTTTGAGGCCATGACAAAACCGTATGCCCCGGCACCCGTTACCGCCAGCAAATCGTGAGGCCGTAAGTTGAGCGATCGATCCTTACCGAGAAAGTCGCCCGTTTCACATACAGGGCCTACCACATCCCATTGCAAAGCCGGTCCATCTCGTGCGATCACAGGGATGATCTGTTGCCACGCGTTGTACAGCGCGGGCCTTAGCAAATCATTCATGCCGGCATCGACCAGTGCAAAGTTCCGATAGGGTGTTTGCTTTAGGTAGGCAACCTCGGTCAGCAATACGCCCGCCATGGCAACGATCGATCGGCCCGGCTCAAATACCAAGGTGAACGCGCGGTCACCGAGGCGATCGATCAGCGCCTTGATGTACACGTCGACCGCCGGCACCTGTTCGTCGTAATACTGAACCCCCAGTCCGCCACCCAGATCGAGGTGATCGATGGTAATGCCCGCGCGCTCCAGCTGTTCGAGTAGCACCATCAGTCGGTCCAGAGCCTCACAAAAGGGCTCAATCTCGGTCAGCTGGCTACCGATGTGGCAGTCGATGCCCACTGGGTTGATGCCAGGAAGTGAAGCGGCTTGCTGATACAGCTCGACAGCATCGCCCATGTCGATACCAAACTTATTTTCTTTCAGCCCTGTGGAAATATAGGGGTGTGTGTTGGCATCGACATCGGGGTTAACTCGCAGGGATACGGGAGCGGTTCGATTGAGCCGAGTAGCGATATCACTCAGCGCGGTCAATTCCGCCGCGGATTCGACGTTGAAGCATTTGATTCCTACCGAGAGCGCGCGTTCCAGCTCGGCGGGTGATTTACAAACCCCCGAAAATACAATGCGCTCCGGATCGCCACCGGCTTCAAGGACTCTCTCGAGCTCACCCAATGACACAATATCAAAGCCTGCACCCAGCTCGGCCAGCACCTGCAGAACCGCGAGGTTAGAGTTAGCCTTGACTGCATAACAGACCAAATGGTCATGCTCGCTAAGTGCGCTGGTGTAGCGCCGATAGGCCGCCTCGATTGCCGCTCGGGAATAGACATAGAGCGGCGTTCCGTAGCGGCTCGCCAGCTCATTCAAAGGCACTGATTCGCAGTGCAAATGGTCCTGATCGTAGAGAAAGCTCATGGTGTCGTTGGGTTCGCCGCGATCAATTGGTCTTGGGTCGGGTCAGCAGGTCGCAACGGTCCCGACTGGCCGCAAGCGACCAGGAACGCGAGTACTAACAGGGCCGCGACATATCGCATGGGGGTGCCTCTTAAAACCGCATAGTATATCAGTGTCGATGCCCACTGGGGCGGCGCTGGCACCCGTCTTGCTTCACCCTGTGTTAGTGTTGCCACCGAGTAAAGGCACCACTTTACCCGCCGCCATTTGGAGAGCCTGAAGTGACCGCAGCAGCGTATTACGATCTCATTGAAGATACCTTTGACCGGGTCGAATCACTTCTCGAAGCGCTGGAGGATGACCCTGATATCAGCGTGGCCGAGGGCGTGATCAATGTGAAGTTCAGCAACGGCGTTGTTTTTGTGTTTAGCCGGCAGCCCCCTACCGAGCAGTTATGGCTGGCGACACCGGGAGGCGGTTTTCACTATCAGTGGGATGATCAGGCGCGGGATTGGCTCGACACTAAAACCCAGGAGTCTTTTCGAGATGTACTGGTGTCGGAGCTAGCGCTTCACGCGGGTGTTGAATTTTCGTGGCAGGACTAACGCTGGTCCAGTAGCGCCATAGCCGATTGAGCTGCGGCTGCTACCCGATTGGGCGCGGTGCCACCGACGTGGTTCCGCGCGGCCACCGACCCTTCGAGGCTCAACACGCTAAAGACGTCTTCCTCAATGGCTTGGTTGAAGCCTTGTAAGTCAGTGAGCGACATGTCTTCTAGATGGATGCCCTGGTCGACGCAGTGCGCCACGGTTTTCCCCACCACTTCATGCGCATCGCGAAATGGCAATCCCTTTCTCACCAGGTAGTCGGCCAGGTCAGTGGCGGTGGAAAAGCCCTGTAGCGCCGCGCTGCGCATGTTGTCGGTATTGGGCTGCAAGGCGGGCACCATATCGGCAAAGGCGCGCAGGCAATCAAAGAGGGTTTTCACCGCGTCGAACAGCGGCTCTTTATCTTCCTGGTTGTCTTTGTTGTAAGCGAGGGGTTGGCTTTTCATCAGGGTCAGCAACGCCATCAAATGGCCATTCATCCGGCCACTCTTGCCGCGTACCAGCTCGGGAACATCGGGGTTTTTCTTTTGCGGCATGATCGAGGAGCCGGTGCAAAAACGATCGGGAATATCAATGAAGTCAAATTGCGCTGACGTCCACAGCACCAACTCCTCTGACATGCGCGAAAGATGGGTGGTGACAATGGCCGCGGCCGCACAGAATTCGATGGCAAAGTCCCGGTCGGAGACTGAATCCAAGGAATTTCGAGTGGGGTGTAAAAATCCCAGCATCTCGGCGGTCATCTCACGATCAATAGGAAACGTTGTGCCTGCCAATGCGGCGGCACCCAGAGGGCATTGGTTTAACCGGTCGCGACAGTCTTGAAGTCGGCTCCAGTCACGCTCGAGCATTTCATTCCAGGCCAACAAGTGATGCCCAAAGGTGATCGGCTGAGCCACTTGTAAATGGGTAAATCCGGGCATGATGGTTGTCGCATGAGCCTGCGCCAGTGCGACGATGCCTCGCTGCAGCCGGGTCAGCTCCCCAGAGATAGCTTCAATGGCGCTTCTTAGCCAAAGCCGGATGTCGGTCGCCACCTGATCGTTTCGCGAGCGCCCGGTATGTAGCTTCTTTCCAGCTTCTCCAATCAGCTCGGTCAGTCGGGCTTCGATATTCATATGGACATCTTCTCGATCGATCCGCCAGTCAAAGGTGCCGGCTGCAATCTCATCGCGAACGTTTTTCAGGCCCTCTTGAATGGCGACAGCTTCATCATCAGTCAGCACGCCAACGGCGTGCAGCATGGCCGCGTGAGCCAAAGACCCCTCGATATCTTGAGCCGCCAGCTGACGATCAAAGCTTTCTGAGGCGGTGAACCGCTGTACAAAATCATCAGTCGCTTCGGTAAAACGGCCGCCCCAAAGCGAGCTGGTATGTTGTTTGTCGTCCGGAGTGCTCATGATGATCCTGTTGCGCCTATGGGTTTATCGCCATAAAAGTGGCGGGTGCCAAGACCGAATTCACGCGGCACCTAAAGGCTGAGTATAACACCGTGGGCGCTCCGTTCTTGCAGACCCGTGGTAAGCTGTGGGCAGAGCCTCAGGAGTCTAATAGTGTCAAAATTAGTTATCGCGACCCGCGAGAGCCCGCTGGCCTTGTGGCAGGCAAATCATGTAGCCGATCGGCTGCGAGTACTTCACCCTGAGCTCACCGTCGAGCTTCTGGGTATGACGTCTCGTGGAGACCAGCTCTTGGATCGACCACTCTACAAGGTTGGGGGCAAGGGGCTTTTTGTCAAGGAGCTTGAGACCGCTTTGTTGGATGAGCGAGCTGATATAGCGGTTCATTCGATGAAGGATGTCCCAATGGCTTTACCCGATGGGCTTCGGTTGGGGGTGATCTGCGAGCGCGAGGATCCGAGGGATGCGCTAGTCGGGATTCGCGATTTAAATGAGCTCGCAGAGGGCGCCCGGCTGGGTACCTCCAGTCTGCGAAGATCCTGTCAAATTCGGCGGGTCCGCCCGGATTTAGACATCGGGTTCTTGCGGGGCAACGTGAATACCCGCCTCGCCAAACTCGACGCGGGGGAGTTTGATGCGATCGTCCTCGCAACAGCGGGACTACTGCGCTTGGGTTTTTCAGATCGGATCGGCGCCAGCATTGATCCTGAGATCTCATTGCCCGCGGGTGGTCAGGGCGCGGTTGGCATCGAATATCGCAGTGACGATGCTAGAACAGCCGAATTGCTGGCGCCCTTGAATCACGAGTCCACGGCGCGATGCGTGATCGCTGAGCGGGCGGTGGTGAGGCGACTGGATGGTGGTTGCGATGTGCCGATCGCGAGTTTTGCTGTGGAGAAAGACGGTGGTTTGTGGCTGCGCGCACGCGTTGGCGCAACCGACGGCAGTTCGCTACTGCTCGCCGAAGCGACCGGCGCTGATCCGGAAGACTTGGGTGAACTTGTGGCTGAACAGTTACTGACGGCGGGTGCCGAAGACATCTTGAGGGCAGTTCGGGGGTGAAACCAACGGCGGTCTTAACCCGACCGGAAGGTACGGCGAACTCCCTTGGAGAGTCGCTTGAGGCACTCGGTTGGCACGTCGTGTACCAACCTATGCTGGTGATTGAACCTATTACCGAACCGGCGACGACGCCAACAATAGACGCCGGATCGGTGGTTATTTTTATCAGCGCGAATGCGGTTCGCGCGGGTATACCCCATCTTGCACGCCAATTGAAAGAAAACGCGCCAACCGTCATTGCCGTGGGGGAAGCAACCGCCGCTGCACTGGCACTCGAGGACATCACCGCGCTGCTGCCCGTAACACCCGACTCCGAGGGGCTTTTGGCGCTGACCGAACTCGAGAGCTGTCGGGAGCGACCGGTGCTAATAGTTAAGGGCGAGGGGGGGAGAGCGCTGTTAGCCGAGAGTCTCAAGGAACGGGGTGCGATTGTCTCCGAATTTATCTGTTACCGGCGGCTTGAGGCGACGGTTAATGCGGCTGAATTTTGTTGGCAACTGTGCGATCTTGATGAGGTCGTATTTCAGGGGAGCAGTGGCGAGACCGTTGAGCGACTGACCGAGGTATTGGGTGCCGGGGGCCAGCCTAATTTGCTGGACAGCCCTCTTATCGTGCCCTCGGCTAGAGTGGCGAGCATGGCCACTGATGCCGGTTGGACTCGGGTGATTGAGGCGGAGAATGCGAGTGATCGCGGTTTTCTCGCGGCGCTATCTAAATTGTCGATACAGCCAGCTAAGCTGCCGTCACAGCCAGGCGCGGAGGAGCATCCTGGCTTGGAGAGCGCTACGGACTCACCGGCAAAAAAAAAATTCGCTGCCCAGACGTCATCCCCTGCCGGGAAGACGGAGGGCGCAAGTGACGCAGCGGTGTCCGATGGCACGAGCTTATCCCAGAACAAGACGGAGCCAAGGGTGACAAAAGATACAGATAAGTCGTCGGCAAAATCACCCGGGCGAGCGGACTGGTTTGCACGGTTTTTGCTGCTCCTCATGTTGGCGGCCATCGGTGCAACAGCTTATGGCGCTTGGCGTTACATTTGGCCAGACTGGCAGCGATTGATCGGTCAAGATACGCAGGTAGACGCGAGACTTCAGACGCTGGAGGCCACGGAGTCGGTGACCCAGGCGCAGTTGGATGCCGCCGTCAGCCGAGAAATAGACCAACTTCAGGCCCGTCTTTCAAGCGCGATTGCGGCAACCAGTGCGGGGCGAGCGGAGCAACAGGCTCAAGCAGCGGCTGAGCAGGCGGCACTGCTGGCACGTCTCGACAGGCTTGAAATCAGGCTCGCTCGACTTACTGCCACCGATCGACGCGAGTGGCTGGCCCAGGAAGCCGCTTTCACTGTGCGTCTGGCGGCACAGCGGCTGTCTTCAGCCCGAGATGTCAGTGCGGCCCTTGCACTTTTAAGTAATGCGGATCGCTTGTTGGCGGAAGTCGATGACTCTCGGCTCGATCGTGCGCGCATGGCGATCGCCGCCGATCGCGCGCAACTGATGGCTGCACCCCGAGTCGATACGGTGGGCATTTATGCGCGTTTCAGTGCTTTGGTGACCCAAGCCGAGGCGCTTAGCATAGGTCGGCAACGAACGTCGGAGCAGGTGGATGATTTGCCTGCGCCTGGAGACGGTTGGCTCGCCCGAGCCCGGTGGGGCTGGGAGGCGGCGCTGGCGAAACTCAGTGGTTACCTCGTGATTAAAACCCGGGACCGCGAGGCTTCCGCGCTAAACACCCCAACCGAAGAGGAGCTTACCCGGCAACTGATTCGCCTCTTGCTCGAGCAGGCACAAATTGCCGCACTGTCAAATAATCAACTGCTGTTTGATAAAACCCTGGTGCGTGCTACCGATGCCTTGCGTTCGGTTGAAGCCCAGGATCCCGATCGAGCGACGCCCATGCTCGCCGAATTAGCGTCGCTCTCCGCGATCAATGTGTCTCCCGGCCTTCCGGACCTTGTTGCGTCGAGTGCGGCCTTGGCGGACGCCCTGCAGACATTGGAAAGTACCATTGGTCAAGCGGAGCAGGCGGAGTTGGACGGGAAGGACCAGTAAGTGCGGCGCCTATTTCTCTATGCCGTTGTGGGGTTGCTATTAGGCGCCGGGCTTGTGGCGCTGATAGAACAGGACCCGGGTTATATCTTTGTCAGCTGGCGTGACACCACCATAGAGACAAGTTTGTGGTTCGGACTGTTACTGGCACTCTTGCTATGGCTAGTCCTAGCCGTATTACTCAGGTTTGTGGGCAATGTATTGCGCAGTCGACTGCGCTTTATGGACTGGCTAGGGAATCGAAAAAGCCGCAATGCGACGGCGCTCAGCAATCGCGGCTTGATTAACTTCGTAGAGGGCAATTGGGAGCAGTCCCGCAAACAGCTGCTGCGAGCCGCAAGATACAGCGAGGCGCCATTACTCAATCACTTGATTGCGGCTCGCGCCAGTTTTCGCCTGGGTGATGTCGATGAAGCGCGCCATCAGTTGGGCCTCGCCGAAGCGATTGATGTTGATGCCGGCATTGCCGTCGAATTAACGCAGGCTGAACTTCAGCTGACCGCGGGGCAATATGAGCAGGCCTTGGCAACCCTGGTCCGGGCAAGGGCTAATGCCAGCAAGCATCCCTATGTCCTTGAGTTACTGGCGCGCGCCCATTTCCAGCTTCAGGATTGGGAGGCATTACAGCAGCTGCTACCGGACCTGAAAAAGCATGACCTTGGTTCCTCCAGTCAGCTATCAACAATTGAGCGGGCAACTTGGCTGGGCCTGATGTCGGCGGCGGTTTGCGCTCCCGATTCGCAGGGAGCGCTGGAAGCGGCGTGGCGGGCGATACCCCCTGACCTTAAACAGCAGAACGATTATCGTCGACGGTTCATCAAGCATTTATCCGAGCTCGGGGAAAACGAGACGTTGGAGCGCTACCTGGTCGATTTCCTTGATAAGCAATGGGATTCAGAGTTGGTAAATTTCTTTCGCCTTTTTCCGCCGAAGCATCCCCAGAAGTTGATCAAAAAAATGGACCGATGGCTTGCCCAGCAGGGCCGTGAGCCGCGCCTGGTTCTCACCACTGCATACGCCGCCCTGCATGCGCATGACTGGGATTTGGCGGAGGCCTGCCTGCTCGAAGTCAGTGAGCAGGAGGAAGCGACAGAGGCTCGCGGACTGCTGTGGCGGCTGTATCTGGCCACGGGACGCGAGCAAGCGGCGTCACAGCTGCTTGAAAAAATGAGCTCTGTTTTGTTAGGAGAGGTTGACTTGCCGCTGCCAGGTCGCAGCGGCGATGATTGATCAGTGGTTAATTTTTTCTGCCCGGCAAGTCGATGCCCAAAGAATCCCACATGGCATCGACGCGGGTTTTTACTTCGGGGCTCATGGCGATAGCGGTGCCCCACTCGCGCTCACTCTCTCCCTCCCATTTATGCGTTGCGTCCATACCGACTTTTGAGCCGAGGCCGGCTACGGGGGAGGCGAAATCAAGATAGTCAATCGGCGTGTTGTCGATAAAGACGCAGTCTCGTCGGGGGTCCATACGGGTGGTCATCGCCCAGATAACATCTTCCCAGCGGCGAGCATCAACGTCGTCATCGGTGACGATGATGAATTTGGTGTACATAAATTGCCGCAGGAAAGACCAAACACCCATCATGATGCGCTTTGCATGTCCCGGATACTCTTTCCGGATCGTGACCACGGCGAGGCGATAGGAACAGCCTTCGGGGGGTAAATAAAAATCGACGATTTCGGGAAATTGCTTTTGTAATAGCGGAACAACCACTTCGTTTAGCGCCACGCCCAGGATGGCAGGCTCATCGGGTGGTCGTCCCGTGTAGGTGCTGTGGTAGATCGGGTTCTTCCGCGTGGTCATCGCCTCGACGGTGAAAACGGGGAAGCGTTCCACTTCATTGTAGTATCCCGTGTGGTCACCGAATGGCCCTTCGTCAGCCTCTTCACCGGGCTGAATATAGCCCTCGAGAATTATTTCTGCATGGGCAGGTATGCGCAGATCATTATTCTTGCAACGATCCGTGACGCACTCGGCCACCTCGGTTTTACCGCCACGAAGCAGCCCGGCAAAGGCGTATTCAGACAGGGCATCTGGAACTGGGGTGACCGCACCGAGGGTGGTGGCGGGATCGGCGCCGAGGGCGATGGCAACGGGGTAGGGTTCACCCGGGTGTTTTAGGGTCCAGTCGCGGAAATCGAGCGCGCCCCCGCGGTGTGAAAGCCATCGCATGATCAGCTTGTTGGGCCCGATTCGCTGCATGCGATAGATACCCAGATTCATTCTCGGCTTTTCCGGTCCCCGCGTAATGACGAGTGGCCAGGTCACCAGCGGGCCAACATCGCCGGGCCAGCAGGTTTGTACTGGGAGTCGGGTCAAATCAACGTCGCTGCCCGTCAGGATGACTTCCTGGCAGGGCGGGCGCTTTATAACCTTGGGTCCCATGTTGAGAACTTGCTTTAGCAGTGGCGCCTTATCGATGAGGTCTCTCACCCCCTTCGGTGGATCGGGCTGTCGAAGGTAGGCGAGGAGCTCCCCGATTTCTCGTAGCGCCCCCAGAGATTCTGCCCCCATCCCCAAAGCAACGCGCTCTTCGGTGCCGAACAGATTCGCCAGCACCGGCATGTCAAAGCCAACAGGGTTTTCAAATAGCAGTGCAGGTCCGCCTCCCCTGAGGGTGCGGTCCGCGATCTCGGTCATCTCGAGGTTGGGATCAACCGGCTCCTTGATGCGCACCAGTAAACCGCGCTTCTCGAGCTCATCGATGAAGTCTCTGAGGTCGGTAAAATGGATGCTCATACCGCGGTTGCGACTTACTTCCTCTTCATGGACTTGAAGAACTCGTCGTTAGACTTGGTGTCCTTCAATTTGTCGAGAAGAAACTCAATGGCGGGCAAGTCTTCCATGCCATGCAACAGCTTGCGCAGGATCCACATGCGCTGCAGTTCTTCGTCGCCAGTAAGCAGTTCTTCCCGTCGGGTGCCCGAGCGTCGGATATTGATGGCCGGGTAGACGCGCTTCTCGGCGATCTTGCGATCGAGGTGCAGCTCCATATTGCCGGTGCCCTTAAATTCCTCGTAGATCACTTCATCCATCTTCGATCCGGTATCAATCAAGGCGGTGGCAATAATGGACAGACTGCCGCCTTCCTCAATGTTTCGTGCGGCGCCAAAGAAGCGCTTTGGGCGCTCCAACGCATGGGCATCGACACCACCCGTCAAGACCTTACCCGAGCTCGGTACCACCGTGTTGTAGGCTCGGGCGAGTCGAGTGATGGAGTCGAGGAGAATCACCACGTCCCTTTTGTGCTCTACCAGCCGCTTGGCTTTCTCAATGACCATATCGGCGACTTGCACGTGGCGGGAGGGAGGTTCGTCAAAGGTAGATGCGACTACCTCGGCACCCCGAGCACCCACAGATCGCTGCATTTCTGTAACTTCTTCGGGACGCTCGTCGATTAGCAGCACGATCACATAACATTCAGGATTATTAGTGATGATTGCTTGCGCCATATTTTGCATCATGATGGTCTTGCCCGCCTTTGGCGGGGCGACGAGCAACCCTCGCTGACCTTTACCAATGGGCGCACAAAGGTCGATGATTCGCCCTGTAAGGTCTTCGGTTGAACCGTTACCCTTTTCCAGCGTAAGTCGCTCGTTAGGGAACAGAGGCGTCAAGTTTTCAAAGAGAATTTTGCTTTTGGCACTTTCGGGGGACTCGAAGTTGACGTCTTTGACCTTTAACAGTGCAAAGTAGCGCTCGGAATCCTTTGGCGGCCGGATCATGCCCGTGATCGTGTCACCGGTGCGAAGATTAAAGCGGCGGATTTGGCTCGGGCTCACGTAAATATCGTCGGGCCCGGCGAGATAAGAGGAGTCCGCGGAACGCAAGAAGCCAAAGCCGTCCTGCAGTATTTCGAGGACGCCGTCGCCCCAAATATCCTCACCGCTTTTGGCGTGTCTTTTCAGAAGCGCAAAAATGATGTCCTGCTTGCGCGAACGCGCCATATTCTCAAGACCCATTTCGCGCGCCATGTCGATGAGTTCTTGAGTGGATTTGTTCTTGAGTTCAGTGAGGCTGAGGGGATTGGCACTGGGAGTACTGGGCTCCCGTCGTTTTTGACGACGATTGCGGCCGCGACGCCCTGAAGGTCCGCCGTTGCCCTCCGCTGATTCCGAGTCCTCCGAGCCGTCATCGCCCTCTTCGGCGGTTTCGGCGACGGCTTCACTGTCGTTGCTTTTATTCAGCTTCAAGGTTCTGCCGGTGTCTGTGGCGCCTTCGTCACCACCTGTTTCCTCGTTTGTTAGCTGAACTTCGATGTCTTTGCTCTCTGAGCTGTTGTTGTCGTCCACAGATTCATTCCGAAGTAATGGGAAAAGGGGCTTGCCCAGACTGGGAAGCCGTTGTTGGTCGGTAGGACCGGTGCCAACACCCCCGGTGTTACCGGACGCACACGCTATGGTGGGCCAGCAATGGAATTTTGAGGGGGAATTGGCCAGGCGGGCGGAGGTACATGCCCCCTGACCTATCTAACGTAGCACTGGATGCGAGGTGCGTCCAGACTTTTTATCGCGGTTATTTTTGGCTGTTTTTCGCCTAATTTAGAGGCAACCGTCGACGAATTCAGCCAGTTGAGTCTTTGATAGTGCGCCTACCTTGGTCTCCACCGCGTTGCCATCTTTGAACACAATAAGCGTTGGAATGCCACGAATGCCAAATTTTTCAGGGATGCCCGCGTTGCTATCGACATCGACTTTACAGACTTTGAGCCGGCCCGCGTAGTCGGTCGCAATTTCATCGAGGATGGGGGCAATCATTTTGCAGGGGCCACACCACTCAGCCCAAAAGTCTACCAGTACGGGAACTTCCGCAGACAGGACTTCCGAATCAAAGGTGGCTTCGGTAACGTGGACAATACTTTCGCTCATAGGGGCTCCCTAATACATGTGTGGTACCGCTGATTAATGGTCAACTATAGCACCACAGTCCAAGCAGACACACACCCCCCGGGGATATGGCTGGTATATTTACTGCTTTGTGCTGACGGCAGTCTGTATGCCGGCGTTACGACCGATATGGTGCGTCGTTTAAGGCAGCACAACGGCGAGTTGTGCGGCGGTGCGCGCTACACGCGAGCGCGTCAGCCGGTGTCGCTGGTCTGGACGCAACCGGCGACCGATAGAGCCCTGGCACAACAGTTGGAGGCGCGAGTTAAAAAGCTCTCGCGCGCGGATAAATGGACGTTGATCAAATCCGGAAGTGAACTCGAACATGACAGCTGAAACGCCAGATTTTTGGTCCTGGACACTTGCTCGGTGGCAGGGGGTTGCCGCCACTGAGCTGCTCGAGCTTCAGGATGCTCATGGCGTCGTTATTCTGGAGATCATGTTTGTAGCATGGCTGGGTCAACGGCAAATTATGGTGAGTCCCGCGGGCATCGCCTTACTGCGTGACCGGACGCAGGCATGGATTGACGAGGTGATCGTTCCGCTCCGTGCCGTCCGCCGGGCATGGAAAACGAGCGGTCGGGAGGCCTCACTCCGACAGCGGCTGCAAGGCCTTGAATTGGAGGCTGAGCGAGCCCTTGCCGGTATGTACATGGAGGTATTCGATGACCTCGTAGATCTTGCGGCGGGGCACTGCCCAGGGGCTCCGGCCAAGACCTTGAGGCACAACCTTGTCCAAGCGCTTGAAGCGGTCGGTTTGTCCGACTCTGGCGCTGTGCTAGCGCGACTTGAAAACCACCTAGCGATCTAGGAGTTTTGTGTTGGATTACGCGGTTACCGGCGCGCCGTCTGCTTTTTGTAGCATCCACCGCCCCCACTTTTGATCGAGAAGCTCATAAATGACCGAGTATCACGCTGGCACTGCGAGCGCACTGTGCGTACCATGGGCGCGGCCAGACGCCCTTAGGGGCCAATTCTTTCACTCAACGTAGGTAAGTAGCATGTTCAAAGTAACTTCACGTCGATTTTCGACCCTTCTCATTGCGCCGGTGTTTGCCAGTGCGTTAATCGCTTGCCAAGAGCAGGCCAAGGAGCCCGCGCCAGTGACCCTCGATACCCCTGAAAAAAGGCTGAGCTATGGCATTGCTCTGCGGATGAGCGAGCGCATGGTCGCTGATGGCATGGTAATGGATGTCGATGCTTACGCCTTGGGTATGCGCGACGCATTCGAGGGAGTTGAAGCGCGACTCACCGATGAGGAAATCAACGCTGAAATGGTGGCGTTTCAGGAGAAGCTGGAGGCCGAGCGTGAAGCTGAGCAGGCCGTTGTCGCCGATGGTAATGCCGAGGCCGGCGCGGCATTTCTCGCCGAAAACGCACAGCGCGAAGGAGTGGTTGTGACGGAATCTGGCTTGCAATACGAAGTCGTCACGGCGGGTGAGGGCCGGTCTCCCAGCCCGGAAGATCAGGTTGAAGTGCATTACCGAGGCACATTAATCGACGGGACAGTGTTCGACAGTTCGTACGATCGCGGTCAAACGGTGACCTTTGGTGTGACCCAAGTTATTCCCGGTTGGACCGAAGCTTTGCAGCTCATGAAAGAGGGCGCCAAGTACAACTTATACATTCCCAGTGAACTCGCCTACGGCGCGGGCGGTGCTGGACAGGTTATTGGCCCCAACTCAACTCTTATCTTTGAGGTTGAGCTGATTGCGGTAGTTGAGGCTCAGGCCGCCGAGTAAACGCGTTGCGGTGGCGAGCACGAACCCCGGCGCTGCCGGGGTTTTTTATGCCAGATCGTTGTATTGGCGGTAGAAGCGCTCCAAATAATCGGCAAATGCCGGCTGTGATTTGGCTTCAAGTTCCAGTTGCTGATGGCGTGAAACGCTGGCGGCCGTCTCGAGTTCTGCCCGGGCGATGTCGCTGAGAGGTCGGGCCAAAAAATCAGCCTGCCACTGCTGCGAGTAGTTGAGAGCCAGTCTCCAAAAGGGCGTATCCTGTTCTTTCATTTCCCTGACAATGCGGCCTGAGGGCGTTAAATCGGGGTTGCTTAACTTTTCTCTGGCGGTGTCGATGACGCGGCAGTGGTTGCTATCGTTGGTCCCCTGATCGAGGAGCGCCGCGGTCTCCGCCATGCTGTCCAAGAGTCGGTCGGCAACCGAGCGCATTGGGGACTCGCCCTCAGGAGTTTGCAACAGCAGATCCGGATTGCGACCGGCATTAACGACCCGCTTCAAATTTTCTTTGTTGCGCTGTTGTCCCGCCTCGTCGCACCAAGGGCTGTCTGTTAACAACGCATTGACCAGAAAGGTATCGAGGAGATGCAGGGTGTCGGCGTCGATACCTAAGGGCAGGAAGGGATTGATGTCGATACAACGCACTTCGATGTATTCGATACCGCCACGTTGTAGCGCCACCACTGGCGCCTCTCCCGACTGCGTCACTCGCTTGGGTCTAATGGGGCTGTAGAACTCATTTTCGATCTGTAACAGGCTGTCATTCAGTTGAGCTAGCTCCCCCTCAGGGGTGGTTTTGAAACCCGCGTAGGGCCCGTGCGGGGTAACAATCGCATCGCGCAGGGTGGCAATATAGTTTTGAATGTCGTTGTAACAAACCTGCAAGCCCGCTTGCGCGTTGCTGGTGTAACCGAGATCCCCCATCCGTAGGGACGTCGCTTCTGGCAGATAGAGACTGGCACCTGCCGGGTCTGCTGGGAGCAATTGGTGGTTCTTGTTACCCGATAAAAAGCTCGCACAAACCGCCGGTGAGGCCCCGAGCAAGTAAACCAATAGCCAGGCACGCTCGAAAAAATTTCTAATCAGATCCAAATAGCCCTGGGTCTGAAAGTCCTTGAGACTGGCAGGCCGCCCCGCCTTTTCCCAAGCTTGCTGCCAGAACTCCTCGGGCATGGAAAAGTTGTAATGAATGCCAGCGATGGCTTGCATCATGCGTCCATACCGCACGCCTAGGCCATTTCGGTAAACCCGCTTCATCTGCCCAACGTTTGAGGTGCCATAGTGCGCAATGGGAATACTTGCGTCGCCCGCCAAAATGCACGGCATGCTGGCGCCCCACACAAGCTCATCCGAGAGGGTCGATGCGGTAAACCGATGCAATTCGTCGAGCTGTGTGAGCGTGGTGTTGACGTCGCTCGCCACTGGCGTAATGAATTCCAGAAGCGATTCTGAGTAGTCAGTCGTGATGCCAGGGTGGGTAAGCGCTGACCCCAGCGCGGCGGGATGGGGTGTTTGGGCGAGCATACCGGTAAAGGCATCGACACGAAGCCCCTCTTTCTCCAGGCCTCGGCAGATGCCCTGCAACAGTGTGGCGCCGGACCCTTTCAAGGTGTCGTGTCTCGATTGCAGTAACGGGTCCAAGGGGGTCTGTCTCCGGAGTATGCCGCTACCCAAGGTGGGCTTAGCCCAAAGTAAGGGTGAGCGTCGTGATCAGGTTATCTTGGGGCGCAAGTGTATTCCCTGATGGTGTTGGGGTACAGACCATAGAAAAGGGGTACTATTAAGCCTCGCGAGGTTGGCCATAGGGAGGTGGCGCATGCAAATCAAAGAGTGGTTGACGCAGCTGGCGTCCGACGGCGGTTCCGACTTATACCTGAGCACCGGGGCGCCTCCCTGCGCCAAGTTTGATGGCGAGCTTAGACCTATCGCCTCGACGGTGCTTGGGCCCGGAGAAATCGCGGCCATAGCCCACGACATTATGGATGAGCCTCAGCGTGAGGAATTTAAGCGCGAACTCGAAATGAATCTGGCTATTTCGATAGCGGGTGTTGGTCGATTTCGAATCAATATTTTTAATCAGCGCAACGAAGTGTCTATCGTCGCGCGAAATATTGTGACCGACATCCCGAACTGGCGGGACCTTGGTTTGCCCGAGATTCTGACAGATCTCATTATGCGCAAGCGAGGCTTGATTCTTTTCGTGGGTGCCACCGGGTCGGGTAAGTCAACGTCCTTAGCTGCCATGATTGATCACCGCAATACCAACAGTGCTGGCCATATCGTCACCGTGGAAGACCCGGTCGAATTCGTCCATCGTCACAAGCGCTCGATCGTTAATCAGCGCGAGGTCGGCGTCGACACGCGCAGTTGGCACAACGCACTGAAGAATACTTTGCGCCAAGCCCCGGATGTGATTTTGATTGGTGAAATCCGCGATCGCGAGACCATGGAGCACGCTATTTCCTTTGCAGAGACGGGTCATCTGTGCATCTCTACCCTGCATGCCAACAATGCTAATCAGGCGCTTGATCGCATCATCAATTTCTTTCCCGATGAAAAGCGCAAGCAGTTGTTGCTGGATCTCTCGCTCAACCTTCAAGCGTTTGTCTCTCAGCGTCTGATACCTAATCGGCAGGGCGGTCGGTCCGCAGCGTTCGAGGTTCTGCTGGGCACGCCAACCGTAAGGGAGCTTATTACCCGTGGCGAGATTGGCGGTATTAAAGAGGTCATGGAGAAATCTGAAGAGCTGGGTATGAAGACCTTCGATAAGGCGCTTTTTGATCTCTACGAGGCGGGTAAAATTACGGAGGAGGATGCGCTCAGGAATGCTGATTCTGCCAATAATCTGCGCTTGCGCATCAAGCTGGCCCGCGAAAATGGCTCAATGACATCGACTGGCGGCTTTACGATGGAAGGCGTGGAAGAGGATGAGCCCACGGTCTTCGAGCCCAGATCCTCAGACTGAACGAGCGCTCAGACGTTCCTGATCCTGTCGCATTTGTGCGACCGTGTCCCGAAAGTTCGTTTTTCGGTCGAGGATATCGACCATGTCCCTGTCAATGAGGGCGATAAGCTGAGCCACCGTCAGTTCTCGAAGCTTGATACCCTCGCGGTTGGTGAAGATATAGCTGTCTTTCTCCAAATCACGCACCGCTACCTTTGCCATCATCGGGGGTTCCCGGTCGTGAAAGCCCAACCATGTGCCCATGGGGATTTGTAGCTTCACCACTGTCTGGCTGGTGAACGGGTTGTCAGTAGCGACCGCCTGATCCTTGGTAGAAGAGGCATTGGTAGGCGTCGGTGTGGGGTAGGATTCGCTGTCTAGATCCTCTGGTACTTGTGTTTGGGTAGTCGGTGCCGGGGACTCGCCGGAGAACTGCTTTGCAAGTGTTGCCTGCGCCTCTTTATCGTGCGCTTCCTGTTCGCGGATTTCTTTTTCCCGGACCTCTGCTGCTGTTTGCAGATGCTGTTTCCGGTTTTCAACGGCGGCGGCCATAGACAGGCAAAAGCTGTCACGGGTATCCAGGTGCGCCATCTCACCGGACTTGATCAGTTGTGTGGTATCGGCAAATGACTTCCGCAGGGCGCGTGCCCCCATGAAATCCATGAATAAGAGCTGAGTATTTTCAGCCAGTGCACCGGCAAACCGCATACGCCGGACACCTTCTGGGGTTTCGAGGGCGAACCAAGCACCCGGTTCAAGTCCGAGGGATTTGAGGCCATCGGGATCGGGAGAGGAGGTTATTGCTTGGCCCTCAATTTCAATCGGTTCTGCTTTGAGTAGACCAAGATCTTCGCCTCTGATGTTGCGCAGAAGCGCGTACTCGATAAGGCCGACGGCACCGGCTATTGCGTCCTGATCGGGCTGCAGGCTGACTAAATGTCTGGCCAAGGTTGCCGGCAAATGTTGGATGGTATGTTGCAGACGGGCCTGGCCACTGCCATCCCGCGCCGAGACCGGTTGCACTGCCTGGGCGAGCAGTTGGGTCGTGTCGCTGTAGCTTCGCCAATCTTCGCTGTTCAGCCCGTGATTCGCTGCGATGAGAAGTCCGCTCTGAAACCAATCGGATTTGATGAATCGGGCAACCGAGCCGGGTACTTCACAGCTGCCGAGAATCCGATTGAGTTCAGCCGCCACCGAGAAGCGCGTGGCGTTTTCGCTGAGCGACGACCACTCGCGTTCAATGAGCCCCGGCGCCAGCCGAGTTAGCTCGGTGGCATGGGCCTCGCTCTGCGCCGAGAGGTCTACCAGGGCTGAATCCACTTTGGGCTCGCTGGGAAAATCTTCGATCGCTTTGTGTAGCAGTGCCCGCAGGGTGACCACTATCCCCGCCGATGCCCCCCGTGGATCCTCTTGCCAGCCAGAAAAACCTGAATAAATACCGTCGAGGAGTCGATGTAACCCGTGGCCCCCGGGGATGAAGAATCGGTCATCAGTCAACGCAAAGGCGGCGGCCAGCGGACGCAGTTCATTCGCTAGTGATTGCAGGGGCGGCGCCAGCGGGTAGTGCTTATTCCAATGGGCAAAGGCGGCATCAACCCAGTCCAAGACGGCGGCGCTCTCGTCATTGGGCTGTTTAAAGCCGGCATCGTTCAAGGCATCGGTCAGAGCTTGACTATCCTTGGGAGCGATGTCTTCCAGCGCGCTTAGTAGACGCTCGCCCCACAAACCCTCGGCGTAGGCGGGCACCGCGAAGGCCGACCGGACATTCGCTTCCAGCGATGGAGTTAAGGGTAGCCGATCGGTTTCTTGCATCCTCTATTGATCCCTTTGGGCGCTTCCCATGCGCCTTACTGTCGATATGGACGTCAACCCCAAGCGGTCGGTTTAACGCCTAGAATCTGCTAGCAACTTGTCCACTATACGCTCTAACTGTTTGAGATTATTACACTCTGTCGCCAAGTGACAGTGATGAATTACTGGCAACATTGCCGAATCCCCGCTTCCCCAGGCCACTCGCGGCTCGGGATTTAGCCAGATTAGCCGCTTACAGCGACTTTTTATTTCTGCGAGCAAGTCCAGGCGTGGGTCACTGTTGTTGTTGCGGGCGTCACCTAAAATAATGACCGTTGTAGCACTGTGGATGTCACCCAGAGCCAGATCAGCGAAGTCTTGAAAGGCGCGGGCATAGTCGGTGGCGCCACCGTAGGTGCGGTTGACGACGGTTACGGCCTCTTCAACCGGGAGTTCCTCAAACCAGTCGGTAACTTCGCCCAGCGTGCTGGAGAAGGCGAAGCTTCGGGTTCTTGGAAGCACATCCTGGACGGCGTAGAGAAACATCAGTAGAAATTTGGCGTAGGCTGCGACGGAGCCGCTGACATCGCAAATGGCCATCACTTCGGGACGCCGCTTGGTCACGGTTTTCCATCGGGTTGTGAACGGGATGCCGTCAGTGGCTATCGACGCTCTCAGGGTGGCTGGCACATGTAACTGCCCGCGCCGGTGTCGCTTGCGCCGGCGACCATGACGAGTGGCAAGCTTTCGGGCCATTCGCTCGATCAATTTGCGCATGCGAACCATTTGGTGGGGACTGATGTTGGCGAGCTTCACTTCGGCGAGAGTGTTATCGAGGAACTCCTCGGTATCTCCCGATGCGTGAATCAGGTAAGCGCGCTCGACCCGATCCCTTGCCCGCAATCGCAGCTGCTCGCGCAGGGTTTGCAGCTCTTCGAAAGCCGCCGGGTTGTGGGACTCGAGATCAATGGCGGCGTCCCGAAGCGCGGTTTCACCTAGCGCATCAAGGAGTCGACGGGTGAACTGTCCTCGCTGCGTGAACAGCCGAATACCTTCCACGCCGGCGTCTCGAGCGGCTGCCTCAATCGCGACCGCCAGAGATGCTTCGTCTCCATTCCGCAGCGCACGAAGCAGGGGTGAGGCCATCAGTTGAGCGAGGGCTTCTGAGGAATTTGCAGCCTGCTCAAGCGCCGAGCTCTGTTGTTGCGAGTTCTGTTGTTGCGAGTCCTGTTCTTGATTGGCGCTGGATTGATCGTCTGACGCAGGTTGATCCTCGGGGTCTTTTCTCCCCTCGTTTGGAGGCATTTGATTTTCGGGGGCCCGACTTTCGGGCAGGCCAAAAAAAATCTCGAATGCCTCATGGTAACGAGACTCTTCGAAGGACGACTTCGCTAATACCGCCGCTAACCCGTCTCGCAGCGCGCTGCGGTCCGCGTAACCCAAAAGACTTGCCGCGTGAACCGCATCCATTGAATCGGCCGGCGAAATCGGGACGTCGCGGCCGCGCAAAAATTTTATAAACTCAAGCAGTTGCTGACTGCCGGTGGTGACAGCCATTAGCCTGACGTTTGCTTCAACAGCTTCGTGAGTTGATCTTCAGCCTCGATAATGTCTTCCTCGTATTTCAGCAGCACGTTGAGAGTATCGTGCACCAGGCGGCTATCGAGTTGATCAGCGTGGAGCAGAAGCAGGCTTTTTGCCCAGTCTATGGTTTCCGAAATCGCAGGGGCTTTTTTCAAATCCAGCTCACGCACGGCGTGCACGAACCGCACCAGCTGATCGGTCAGGCTGGCGTCCAATTCAGGAACCCGGGCCGCAACAATCCGCGCTTCCAGCTCAATCGAAGGGAAAGGTATGTGTAGATGCAAGCAGCGTCGCTTAAGGGCATCTGATAAATCACGGGTATCGTTTGAAGTCAGAAACACGATGGGTTTCGAGCGCGCCTGTACGGTGCCAATTTCCGGAATAGACACCTGAAAATCCGACAATACTTCTAACAACAATGACTCGAACTCGAAATCAGCCTTGTCGATCTCGTCAATGAGGAGCACCGCGCCTTGTTCTTGCTCCATGGCTCGCAGCAGCGGTCGCGGTTCGAGAAATTCCTTGGCGTAAAAGACATCCCCTGTGCTGTGAAGCCGTTGTATCGATTCCTTCAAACCCTTGGCCCCATCAAGGATGTCGCCCAGTTGCTCTTTCAGGATTTGCGTATAGAGGAGCTGCTTGCCGTACTTCCACTCATACAGCGCTTTGGCTTCATCCAAACCTTCGTAACACTGCAGGCGCACCAGCGGTTTATCGATCACTTGAGCACAGGTTTTGGCGAGTTCGGTTTTACCCACCCCTGGAGGACCCTCGACCAGAATTGGTTTGTTGAGTTGTGCCGCTAGATAGACAACGGTGGCAATCCGCGTAGTGCAAATATAACCGGCGCGCTCGAAGTCGGCAGTGATGCCATCGATGTTATCGAGCTCTTGATAAAAGCTATTTTCCACAGCGGGGTCCTTGGGTTGTTTAGCCGCCAGAAGCGTTCATAAATCGCAGAATCTGCGGTTCATGCGGCTGGTCAAAAACGTGTTGTGCGGGCTTGTTGAGCAGCGCTTGATGAATCGACTCTGCCAACTGCTCGTCGCTGACTCCGGATCGTAATAGGTCGCGCAAACTAATGGCGTTTTCATTGCCCAAGCACAGTAACAGGTTGCCCTCGGCAGTGACACGCAGTCGGTTGCAGCTCGCGCAAAAATTTCCGGTGTGAGGGGATATCAAGCCAAGGCGAGTGCGGTGGCCATTCAGTTGCCAGTAGCGCGCGGGCCCCGAGTGTGACTGGGCGGCGACGGGCGTGAGGTCAACTTTTTCAGCAATACGCTCATAAATTGTTTGGTTGGCAACGAACTCCAGAGGTTTGCCCGCCGCGTTGACCTGCCCCAGGGGCATCTCTTCGATGAAGGCGATATCCACGTCGCGCTGGATCGCGTAGTCCAGAAGCGGCAGGATATCGGTCTCGTTCTGGCCGGCCAAAATGACAGCATTTAGCCGGATCCGGTCAAATCCAGCGGCAACGGCTGCATCAACACCCGACAACACGAGGGCTAGGTCGCCGGTGCGCGTGAGCTTACGAAACCGCTCCGGGTCCAGCGTGTCCAGGCTGATATTCAGCGTGGTCACGCCACTGCGTTTAAGCATCGGGGCGAGTCTGTGGAGTTGGCTGCCATTAGTGGTGACGGCGAGTTCTTTTAATCCTGCCATGTTGCCAAGCGCTTCAAAAAGCGTCGAGATATCCCGACGCACCAAGGGCTCGCCACCCGTCACCCGAATTTTCTTGACGCCGAGTTGGATGAACACGCGGGCAATGCGTGCGATCTCTTCCAACGAAAGAACCTCTCGTCTTGGCAGAAAGGTCATTTCCTCCGCCATACAGTAGGTACAACGAAAATCACAGCGATCGGTCACCGACAGACGGAGGTAATCGATGTGGCGGCCCAGGGGATCCACCAGCGCTGTTTCGTGATTTCGTGGCATGTCGGGAGTTTACACCGTTCTCGGTGTTATTCAGTATGGGCTCCGGTCATATCGAGAAGGCGTATCGATTCATGATAAATCCGAGAGAGTCGGTGGTCCCTGGGCTTCTGGCAGCATTGGCGACGGGACTTGCTATGACGGCCGGGGGACTCCCCACGCCCATGGTTGTGACTGGTGCTACCGCCATACTCTGCGTGAGTTGGTGGATTTTCGAACCTATCCCGATCCCCGTGACATCACTGCTGCCTCTCGCGCTGATGCCCATGTTTGGTGTCTTGACGCCCACGGAGACCGGGGCTGCCTATGGTTCGCCCTTGATCTTGCTCTTACTGGGTGGGTTTCTCCTGTCGCGGGGGATGGAGTCCAGCGGAGCGCATCGGCGTCTGGCGCTGGGTGTGGTCAGGCTTGTGGGTGGTGACAGTCCTCGGCGATTGATATTGGGTTTCATGATCGCGGGGGCAGGTCTTAGCATGTGGATATCCAATACCGCCACGGTGCTGATGCTGATGCCCGTCGCTATCGCCGTACTCGACAGCGCTGAGAGGAAAGAGTTGTTGCAAGTGCCGTTGCTGTTGGGCTTGGCATGGTCTTGCTCCATCGGGGGATTGGGTACACCCATAGGTACCCCCCCGAACCTGATTTTTATGCAGGTGTATCACGATACCACCGGGCAACAGCTGGGGTTCACGCAGTGGATGTCTGTGGGTGTCCCCATCGTAGTGGTCATGGTGGCGGTTGCGGCCATCTGGATTACTCGCGCCTTGCCCAGCGAAGTGAGCGTGGCTGTTCCCCAGCCCGGGCCCTGGCGAAGCGCAGAGCGTCGGGTGCTAGCCATTTTTGGCATCACGGCCCTAGTTTGGATGACTCGTGCTGAACCTTTTGGTGGCTGGCGAGTGTGGTTCGGGTTGCCCACAGCTAACGATGCTTCGGTTGCGTTTCTCGCCGTGGTTGCCTTGTTTATGACGCGTGATCGGCAAGGCGAGCCGCTGATTACCTGGCGGGAGGCCGCCGCTATCCCTTGGGGGGTGCTGCTGCTGTTCGCCGGGGGCATTTGCCTTGCCAAAGCCTTTGTCAGCTCGGGCCTCTCTGCTATTGCGGGGGAGAGCATTGTGGCGCTGGCAACGCTGCCCGTGTTTTGGATGACTCTGCTGATCTGTCTGTCGGTCACTTTCATGACCGAGGCGACCTCTAACACCGCAACGACTGCCCTGTTGATGCCTATTCTCGCAGCGGCGGCGCTGACTGCAGGAATCGATCCTATTCTGCTCATGATCCCGGCCGCCATGAGCGCGAGTTGTGCCTTTATGTTGCCGGTAGCCACAGCGCCCAATGCGGTGGTTTATGGGACAGATCGCATTCCGATACAGACGATGTTCAAGGAGGGACTGGTGCTCAACGTCATTGGTGCGGTGGTGATTTCTTCCTTGCTGCTGTGGCTCTTGCCGCTAGGATGAGCAAGTCATTCTTAATTCTTGGAAAAGAAAGGGGGTAGTGCAACCCGCTGTCATGATTAACACCGGGTGCACAGGGACTGGATTGTGTTGTGAGAGCGGTACTGCGCTTACAGCAGCGCCATCATGGTCTCTGCAGATGACACATCAACCCCGGGACCTTCCTCGACGTTGAGATGGGTGACCGTGCCATTATCGACCAGCATGGCATAACGCTGGGAGCGAGTGCCGAGACCGAAACCACTGCCGTCTAACTCGAGTCCTACCTGGTGGGTGAATTCACCATTACCATCGGCCAGCATGATGATTTCTTCTGCATTCTGTGCCTGACCCCAGGCGCCCATTACAAAGGCATCATTGACCGAGAGGCAGATGATGCTGTCGACGCCGGCCGCCTTGATTTTGTCCGCGTTGGCTACGTAGCCTGGTAAGTGGGTCATAGAGCAGCCTGGTGTGAAGGCGCCTGGGACCGCAAATAAGAGCACTTTTTTGCCCTCAAACAGATCCGCAGAGGTGACCCCTTGGGGGCCGCCGTCACCCATGACCATCAGGGTGCATTCAGGGACTTTATCTCCTACCGCTATTGCCATTTTTAATCTCCAGTTTTTTGCTTTGGGTATTCACCGTTGGGTGTGGGTGCCCATTAAACCCCTCCATATTCACCGCTTGCAAGCATTGCCGAGTAGAGTTGCTGACATTCCTCGATAAACCCGTGTTGTTCGGCTTCCATGTAGGGCGCACAGGTGGACAAAATTTGCAGAACACCGCGGTGGATAGTGAGTGTTCGGTCTTCCGCTGGGTAGAGTATTCGGCTGTAGGGGAGCCAATAATTCAGTGTCAGGCTCATGGTGTTCGCCAGGCTACCGAAATCTGCGCCTTGTCGGTCAGTCGAGGCTTCACCCGCGACCAATTCTGCCGCCACTACTTCGCAAGCGCTGAGCTTCAGCCGGACCAGTCGCCTGAAGCCGCGGTCGATCTCGGGAAAACGCAGCATCAAACTTCCGGGGTTTTCATAGAAATACCGGTAACCGAGCATGAGTTCGAGCACCACACTCAAAAATAACCAGCTTCGCTCTACCGATGATCCTTGTTCTTGCTCGCCAAAGAGTCCGGGAGTTTGAATAGCCGGACCGGCGATCGAAATCATCTCCCGTTGGAGCGTGGCAAACAGCGATAGATGGATGCTGTCTTTACCCTTGAAGTGGTAGTAGAGATTGCCCGGGCTTATCTCCATTTCAGCCGCGATGTCAGATGCCGCGACGTTATGCTCACCCAAGGTGTTAAAGAGGTCGCGAGCGGTTAGAAGAATGCGGTCACGGGTTTTCACTGGGTCGCGATAGCTGTCCGTTGTAGGGGCTTGAAAGCATAGCGCAGTTGCTCTGTCGCGTCCCGCGCAATCACGGCGTTAAAAAAAGCGGCAGCGGACCGTAACCATGGCTTTGGATAGCGAGAAATTCAGGGCAAAAAAAGGGAGCCCAGAGGCTCCCAGCGAAATCGGACCTTGAATGGTTTAGATCAATTTACCGACCTTGGTACGCAGTGCATCGAATTTGGACTTGGCCTTCTCCATTTGCGCGTCAAAAACGGCTCGATCAGTGAGCGCGTCCAGCTCGAGATCTTCAAACGCCTTCAGCGCTTCTTTCTCGACGGCTTTGCCGCGCTTGACCAGAGCGTCATAAAGCTTCTCTGCCTGCTTGCGGCGCTCGTTGAGCTTAGCCTGCGCTTCGTCAACTTGGGATTGAACCGATTCCAGGTTCTCCAGAATTTGATCGTAAGCCATGCCGTAAACACCCAGCCCGGCTTGTAACGCTTTGCGGCCCGACTCCATCGCCGTGGCTTTCAGATCGGCTTTGGCACGAGGAGCGGCCTTTCGCTTTGCCGCTACTTTTTTGGCAGGGGTTTTGCGAGCCGGTGCTTTCTTGGCCGTGGCTTTCTTTGCCGGGGCCTTCTTGGCGGTTACCTTTTTGCGCACGGTCTTGCGCGCGGGGGCAGCCTTCTTGCTTGTCTTTGCTTCTGCCATGGTCATACTCTCCTTGAATACTGACTGATAGGGGTGTGGACTCGGTAGTTGTCCATATTGGCCAGTCTGCCCTCGTCAATTAGAATCTGCTTTCTAATCAGTGCGGCATTATTGCAACCGTCTAAAGTGGTGCCGTTACCGTATACATCCGTGTTTTCATCGAACAACGCTCCCGCTACTCGCCGGAATATGCCTTATAGGTGTCGGCGGCGGTGCAGGGCCATAGGAGTCGTCTTGACTGAGCAGGCGCAACAAACCGCCGGGAGTGTACGTTCACCCCGACGGCAGGTCTTGGTAACGGTCGTGGTACTGACAATCGGCCTGGGTTTTGCTTGGTTGATATTAACGGGCAAGCCCAAGCCTGCTATCCAACCCCAAGAGGACCTGCTCAAGCCGGTGGTATCAGTGATTGTGACCGAGCCCAAGAGCGCTGTGCTGGCCGTGCATACCCAAGGAACCGTCGAGCCGAGACGTCGCATCAGCGTCGTGGCTCAGGTTGGCGGTAAGGTGGCGGCGGTTTCTGACAATTTTGTTGAAGGAGGATTCTTCGAGCCGGGTGCTGTCTTGCTCGAGATCGAATCGGACGACTATGAGTTTGCTATTGCTAGAGCCCAGTCCCAGGTGGCGGCGGCAGAGCAGAGGGTTGCTGAAGAGCGTGGGCGCAATCGTCAGGCGAAAAGGGAGTGGCGGGAGCTCGGTAGTCCCGAGGCTAATGCACTTTTTTTGCGCGAACCTCAGCTGAAAGCGGCTGAAACCGCGCTGTTGGCGGCGCAAGCCGACCTGGCTGCCTCGGAACTCGCCCTGGAAAGAACCCGAATTACCGTCCCGTTTCCCGGTCGTATCCAGGCGACTTATGTTGATCTCGGTCAATATGTCACGCCGGGCACGCCGCTGGGGGATGCCTATGGTATTGACACCGTCGAAGTTCGGCTGCCCTTGAGCGACAAACAACTCGCGGCCCTGCGTCTTCCGTTACACGGGCAGCAAAGCGTGGCGAGGCCCGTCACTCTGTCGAGCGACTTTGGTGGTCGTCGGTGGGAGTGGGAGGCGGAGATCCGTCGTATCGATGCGGTGATTGACCGGGACTCCCGAGTTGTTCACGCCGTGGCCGAGGTGGACCAACCCTTCACGCCGACCCCTACCGGCAGGCCGCCACTGGTGCCAGGCATGTTCGTTCAAGCAGACATTATGACGCCGGCCATCGATGACCTTGTTCGGCTGCCGGCCAGCGCGCTACGGTCAGATAACTCGCTATTGATCGTTGATGACAGCGAGCACTTACAGCGCCGGGTGGTCGACGTCATTCGTCGCACCGAGGAGTGGGTGTGGGTGGCAGGATTGCCCGCTAACCTGCGCGTGGTAGGTGAGCAGACGCCGCTCCTGATGGCGGGCTTGATGGTGGATGTTGAGCCAGTCAATCAGCTGTCCGGAGTGCAGTGACAATGGGGACTCCCCTTAGTTGGTTTATCCGCAATCCCATTGCCGCGAACTTGCTCATGGTCATGCTGATTATCGGTGGCTTTATGACGGTTCCAAGCCTCGACAAGCAATTTTTCCCCACCCCCGAGATCAATCAAGTCAGCGTGACCATGCCGTTTCCCGGCGCGGGCCCAGCCGAGGTTGAAGAACAAATCTGTATCCGGGTTGAGGAAGCGATCCATGATCTCACGGGGATTAAGGAGATTCGGTCGATAGCGCGTCAAGGTCTGGGAACAATACTGATTGAGGCAACGCAAGACTACCCCGTGCAGCGATTGACCGCAGACATCAAGACCCGGGTGGATGCCATCGATACTTTTCCCTCAGATGCGGAACGTCCCGTGGTGACGGAGTTGACTTATCGTCATTTGATGGCAGTGGTCAAGCTCGCCGGTGACCTCGATGATTATGAGATGAAGGAGCTTGGAGAAACCCTCCGGGACGAGCTGGCACGGCAGCCGTATATTTCAGTTGTCGACTTGCAAACAACAAAACCCTACGAAGTGTCGGTTGATGTTTCCGAGGCAGCCCTGCGACGTTACGGGCTCGGTTTTGATGATGTCGTTGCAGCGATTCAGGGTGCGTCGCTGAACTTGCCTGCGGGCGCGATTAAAAGCCGCGAAGGGGATGTGCGGGTGCAGACTCGTGGGCAAGCCTATGATCGCGCCGATTTTGAACGGATTGTGCTAGTGACCAAGCGCGATGGCACCGAACTGTTGCTGGGAGATGTGGCGCGAGTTACCGATGGCTTTACCGACCTTGATCTGGATGTCACGTTTGACGGCCGTCCGTCGCTGGGCCTTTATGTATACGTCACGGCGCGACCTGATGTGCTTCGAACCAGCAGCACGATCAAGAACTGGGTTGCAGAAACACAGCCAACGCTGCCACCGGGGGTTGAACTGACGGTGTGGCGCGACACCGCCAAGGATTTCAGTGGTCGTGTAAGCACTCTGCTGAAAAATGGTATCGGCGGTCTGTTACTCGTGGCCATCGTATTGGTGCTTTTTCTGCGGCCAAAGTTGGCGTTCTGGGTCGGCATCGGCATTGCGGTGGCATTTCTTGGCACCCTGTTTGTGCTGCAATACACCGACATCAGCCTCAATATGGTATCCCTGTTCGCCTTTTTACTCGTTCTGGGTATTGTCGTCGACGACGCTATTATTGTGGGTGAGGCAATTCATACGCACCAATCCCGCGGCGAGCCCGGTGAGCGTGGTGCTCTGCTAGGCGTCACGTCGGTGTTCAAGCCGGTGATGTTTGCGGTGATCAGTACCATGGTGTTCTTCTTCCCCATGATGATGATGCCGGGTGAGTGGGCCGTGGCGGCGAAAGCGATTCCGGTGGTAGTGATTCTCGCACTGGCTTTCTCATTGGTGGAGTGCTTGCTCATCCTGCCGGCGCACTTGGCACACTTGGGTCCCGAAAAGCCTGCCCGTCACCCCGTCATGAAGCGGTTGGAGCACTACCGGCAGCGCTGTGCCGATGGCCTACTCAATTTCGCTCGATACCGCTATCGCCCCTTTCTGGCACGGTCACTGCGACAGCAGTACCTTGTCGCCGCCGTATTTTTCGTGGCATTCGCCCTGAGTATCGCGCTCTACGGCGGAGGTTGGTTGCGCACCGCCTTTTTCCCCCGGGTGAATTCCGATTACGTTTACGCTACTGTCGAGATGCCTGAAGGCGGACCCTACGCGGTGACTGAAATGCTGCGTGATCGTATGATCGCTGCGGCAGAGGACTTGAAGGTCGCGTGGAATAGCCGCCCGGAATTTGCGGTGACGCCCGCGGTGAGCCATGTGTCAGCGGTGGCGGAGGCCAATCGCATCACTATGGTGATTGGGACCGTGTCTGAGGAAGTGGATACCGAGGAGTTGGCGCAAGATTTCCGCGAGCGCGTTGGCGCGGTACCGGAGGCCAAGTCAATTCGGATGGACTTCACCATCAGAGATCCCGGTAAGCCCATCAAGCTGGTTTTGGCCTCTCGAAGTACGGAGGAGCTTGTGGACGTGGTACCAGACGTTCGTCGAGCCTTGGCTTCCTATCCCGGCGTGTTTGATATCAGTGACAGTTTCGATTCAGCACGCGACGAGGTAGTGCTTGAGCTCAAGCCGGCGGCAGAGGCCCTGGGCATTACGCTGGCTCAGGTCGCTCGGCAGGTTAGGCAGGCTTTTTATGGTGCGGAGGCTCAGCGGATCCCCCGGGGTCGTGAAGATGTCAAAGTGATGGTGCGCTATCCCGAGTCGGAGCGGCGCTCCATTGGCAATCTTGATGATATGTATATTCGTACTCCCGCCGGTACAGAAGTCCCTTTTGAGACCGTGGCGAGATATCGCGTGGAGCCTGGCTATCAAAAACTGGAGCGACTGGATCGCATGCGGACGCTTGAGGTCGAGGCAGATGTCTCCTGGGATGGTGCAGCTCCCCTCGAAGTGGTGACGGCAGTCATTAATGATTGGTTACCCCAGTGGCAGCAGCGGTATCCGGGACTTCAGCTTAAACTCGATGGTGAGCTGCAGGAAGAGGCTGAGTTTCAACGCGCGATGCTCAAATACATGACCCTCGCGATGTTGATGATTTTTGGCTTGATGGCCATTGCCTTCCGCTCCTACTGGCAGCCCTTTTTGGTGTTAACTGCTATTCCCTTTGGCATCATGGGCGCGATCTTCGGCCACGCTCTGCTCAATTGGCAGATCAGTATTTTCTCCATGATGGGGGTGATCGCCTGCGCGGGCGTCGTGGTGAATGACAATTTAGTGTTGATTGACCGTGTAAACACTCTTCGCGGGCAGGGCTTGGCGCTGCGCGAGGCGGTATTGCAGGCAGGTGAAGATCGTTTTCGGCCAATCATTCTGACCTCTCTGACCACCTTTGTGGGCCTCTTGCCGATCATGTCTGAGACCAGCGTACAGGCGCAGTTCCTGATACCCATGGTGACCTCATTGGCCTTCGGGGTGCTTTTTGCCACGGGAGTTACGCTGGTGCTGGTTCCGGCACTGTATATAGTCGGAGAAGATTCGGCGGCGCTGGTGGGGCGTGTCAAGCAGCTCGGGCGCGACTATATTCTCGGCCTGTCGAGCTAGCACCGACTCGAAGACCATCGCTTTATTGATCACTATTTTAAGGGGCCTAGCTACTTAAGGCCCACCAGGCGACCCTAGGCCTGGCTATCACAAAAAGGAAGCGATCAAGTGACAGCCCGCTAGTTGACCCTAGGGCCTGCTGCCACAATGGCTTCACTGACATCAAACTTCTTGATGTTGTCCTGAAACAGCGCGGCGAGTTTCGCCGCTTGTTCCTCGTAGGCGGCATCGTCGCCCCAGCCGGCCTTCGGATCACAATACGATGGATCAACACCTGGAATGGACACGGGAAAATCGAGGTTCAAGGTGTCCATATGGCGGGTCTCTGCATTTAACAGTGCGCCGCTTTGTGCTGCATGCACTACCGCGCGGGTCACGGGTATGGGAAATCGAGATCCCTTGCCGCCGGGGGCCCCGGAGCCACCCGTCCAGCCGGTATTGATCAGGTAGACCTGGCTACCAAAATCCTCGATGCGCTTCATTAGGAGCTCCGCGTAGTCGCCGGCGGGTCGGGGCATGAAGGGCGCACCAAAACAGGTTGAAAACGTGGGGTGAATACCGGCTTCGGCTCCCACTTCAGTCGACCCAACGCGAGCGGTGTAGCCTGAAAGAAAATGGAACGCCGCTGCTTCCTTGGACAAAATAGAGATCGGGGGAAGGACTCCGGATACGTCGCAGGTCAGGAAAATGACACACTTGGGTTCACCCCCCGCATTTTCTACGACGCGTTTTTCAACGTGCTCAAGGGGATAACAACACCGACCGTTTTCGGTCAGGCTGGTGTCATCGTAATCCGCGTGTCGGTGTTCATCTAACACCACGTTTTCAATGATGGCGCCAAAGCGAATGGCGTCCCAAATAATCGGTTCATTTT
Organism: Luminiphilus sp.; assembly: GCA_965658055.1. Taxonomy (GTDB): domain Bacteria; phylum Pseudomonadota; class Gammaproteobacteria; order Pseudomonadales; family Halieaceae; genus Luminiphilus. The sequence goes on from CBFHQV010000003.1 coordinate 60,220, forward strand.
TTTGGCTGAGGTTTATGGTCTTGGCGTAGCAGCCGCCTTCGATATTAAATACCGCTCCCTTACACCAGCCGTGCTCGTCATCACCAATCAAATAGCGCTCAGGATCCGCCGAAAGCGTGGTTTTTCCAGTGCCCGACAGGCCAAAAAAGAGCGTTGTTTGCCCATCATCACTGACATTGGCACTACAGTGCATTGGCATGACATCTTTTTCCGGCAGCAAGAAGTTTTGCACCGAGAACATCGATTTCTTCATTTCACCCGCGTAGCGCATTCCGGCAATCAACACTTTTCGCTGACCGAAATTCACGATAACCACAGCGTCAGAGTGGGTGCCATCGCGCTCGGGATCACAAACGAAATCCGGCACGTTGAGAATTTTCCATTCGGGTTTGTGTTGCGCGTTATAAACCGCCGGTCTGATGAACATATTGCGGGCGAAAAGCGATTGCCACGCGGTACTTGTGGTGACCTTGACGGGCAAATAATGCTCGCTGTGTTCACCGACGTGCAGGTGTTGAATAAAGTGATCGGCGCCGAGGGCGTGCGCTTTGACACGATCCCACAGTGCGTCAAAGGTAGCGGGCTCGAAAGGCTTATTTACGGACCCCCAGTCGATAGCGTCCTCGGACGAGGGCTCGCGGACAACAAACCGATCAGCCGGAGAACGGCCGGTGCGCTGCCCCGTCTCCACGCGCAGCGCGCCGGTATCGGACAGGGTCCCTTCTCCTCGGGCGAGGGCAAGTTCTACGAGCTGAGAGGGGGATAAATCGGTGTACTTCTGGGTCGCTGAGGCCTCTGGTTCATTCGTCATTGTTGATTCCGGGGGGGTAGTGTGACGGGTTTGTTGGGAGCGTATTCTAATGCAGGATTCTTGGATCCGCGAGTTCGGTGAAGTCCGAACGGAGGAAACGATAAGCTTGACCGCAAATATCACAGTTCATATCGATGTGGCCATCGGTATTGAGCATCTCCTCGAGCTCTGCCTGAGGTAATAGCAGCAGCGCATTGTGGCTTCGCTCCCGGCTGCAGGGGCAGTGGAAGCTCACGCCGGTCGGCGGATAAAGCCTGATCGGATCCTGGTGATAAAGGCGATAGAGCAGGGTATCAGGGGCGAGCGTTAGTAGGTCAGAAACCTGTACGGTTTCCGCAAGAATCACAGCGTGCTGCCACTGATCCTCTCGAGCGGAGGCATCCTGATTCAGCTGGGCTGGCAACTGCTGGAGCATGAGCCCGGCTGCGCGTTCGCTGTTGGCGCTCAGCCAGAAACGTGTATTTAACTGCTCACTCTGCAGGAAATAGTCATCAAGGGCGGCCGCTAGGCAGTCGGTGTCCAAGTCGATGATCCCCTGATATCGGGGGCCATTTTCCCGTTCGATGGTGATCGCAAGTTGCCCCTCGGCCAGCAGCTCCCAGGGGTCGTCCCTGTCAGTGCCGACGTCACCCCGGGCAATGCCGCGAATAGCCGACTCATGGGTGCACTCAACCATCAAGAGGGAGAGCGCGCCCTGTGACTGGGCTTGAAGGATGATTTTGCCCCGGTACTTGAGATTGTTACTTATCAGCACCACGGCGGCGGCAAATTGGCCTAACAAGGCTTTCACCGTTTTGCTGTAACCGTGATTTTCGGTCAATTGCTCAAAGGACTGCGTGAGCGCGACTGTCTCGCCGCGGATATCGGCCTGCTCGAATAGAAACCGAGTCGCCGCATCGGTGTGCTTGCCTAGAGACATGCTGCGCCACCCATACTGCCAGTTATGATCCCTGAACCCCGGCTGAAACAAAGCCAAAACGATGTGCGGCGTAGTATTATCCGCCTCTCTTTATTGCTGAGTTCGTTATTGAAGCGTCCCGCCATGGCAGACATTGATATTAAAAGGCGGCATAAGCTCTCGCGCGCGGCGAGGGAAACTGCGGTGAATGAGCTCATTGCATTTCTTGATGGATTTGCCTCAAGCATCAGTCGAGAGGGTTCCACGCTGTCATTCTCAGGCAAGGGGTTTACTGGAACAGTCATGGTCTCTAGTGATGAAGTGACGGGGCATGTCACCCTGGGTCTGCTTGCGAAGCCCTTCCGTAAGCAATTGGAGGCAGAGATAAATCGTCACCTCGACACCCGGTTGGGCGCCGAGTCCTAGCAGAGGTTAGCCTGCGGCGAGAGCTTTTACCTTTGCGTTCAGTCGGCTCTTGTGCCGCGCAGCTTTGTTCTTGGCGATGATGCCTTTGGACACCATCTTGTCGATCACGGGCACGGCTTGCTGGAACGCGGCCTGTGAAGCGCTGGCGTCGCCGGCGTTGACGGAGGCGAGTACCTGCTTGATCTTGGTTCTAACAAGTGAACGCAGGCTGGCATTGTGCGCACGTCTTTTGTCGTTTTGACGCGCTCGCTTGCGCGCTTGGGGTGAGTTGGCCACTGTATGCTCCGGAACTCGGTAAAAAAGAGCCGCGGATTGTCCGAAATGGATAACCCGCTGTCAATGTTTATATCACCGATTCACGCCTTGTCGCGGTGTGCTGGTTCACCAGCCCAGAATGATCAGCGCCCAGCCCAAGAATGCGACCAAGAGGGCCTGGCCGGCCTTATTCCATTGAAAGAGGCCATAAAAGTAGCCGACAGGGGGCAAAAGCAGAGAAAATAGGCCCCAGGCGTAGTCTTCCCTCCACGATACCGTCAGCAGCAATATCCAGCTGACCAGTAGTGAAGCTGCACCTAGTGTCATCAACAGTGCGTTGGAAGCGTCCATATTGCGTCCTCGATTTTGCAAAAAAGAGTGGTCCTTTAAGAGCGGCGTAGCCTAGCAGAAACGGGGTCGACGGTGCACTACCCATGCGTCGATCGGCAATGATATTAACCAGCATGGCAGGCATATCTGTAGTGAATAGCGAAGACCCCTTTGCCGACATACGGCCCTATCGCGATGACGAGGTCCCCACGGTTATTGCCCGGCTCTTGGTCAATCGCGACTTTCACGCGTCACTGGCGCGACTCCAGTTCCCCCGCCTTTATGCAATGTGGCCCCGCGCCGCTTGCTGGGCAGTCGCCGGATGGTTGCGTCGCCAGCTACGCCGAGTCACGACGGTCGATCAATTTCAGCTGTTGGTGAAACCCGAGCTTCAGCGTTTGATTGGCCGCACCTCGCAATTTAGCAGCGATGGGCTCGACAAACTGTCCACGGAGCAGTCGTGGCTCCTCGTCAGTAACCATCGTGATATTGTGATGGACCCCAGCTATACCAACCAGCTTTTCCATGATGCCGGCCACCGGACTATGGCGATTGCCATTGGCGATAATTTGCTACGGCAGGATTGGGTGGCGGATCTCATGCGGGTCAATAAAAGTTTTATCGTTCGCCGAAATTTGAGCGGCCCCCGAGAGCTGCTTAAAGCGTCTCAACATCTCGCCGCTTTTATGCGATCCATGATTGCCGGAAATGCCGGTTCGGTTTGGATTGCGCAACGGGAGGGTCGCGCCAAGACCGGCATCGACAAAACAGAGCCCGCGGTCATCAAGATGTTGTCTTTGAGTCGTGATAAGCAGACCGAAACTCTGTCAGAGGTGCTTAACGGCCTGCACATCGTGCCGGTAGCAATTTCCTATGAGCTCGATCCTTGCGATGCCGATAAAGCCGCCGAGCTCGCCAGTGGTCCCGGCTACCAAAAAGCCGACAATGAAGATGTTCTCTCTATCGGTAAAGGCATTGCGGGGCAAAAAGGCAACGTGCACTTGAGCTTTGGCTCCCCTATCAGCGCGGAAGCGCTGACGATAGAGGATGTGGTTCACGCGATAGATGACCACATGCGTCGACATTATCGGCTCTTTGAAAACGCCCTGTGGGCTTGGCAACGTCTTGGCAATAGCGATGAAGTGCCCAATGTCGATATATATCCGGGAACCATTACGCGTCAGGAATTCGATGCAAGAATCGATGCCATGCCAGAGGAGCATCAGCCGTTTGCCTTGGCGATGTATGCCAATCCGCTGCGCCGCGCCCTTGGAGAAATCTGATTGCTGGATCCGCTGTTACAGGATGAGATTCGCGATGCCTATCAAGCACTCATAGAGCACCGTGATTTAAGCCCGCGCTGGGGACAGCGTCAGATGATAGCCGAGGTCGCCAATGCGCTGGGTGACCCTGAGGCGCCCGAACCGATCGCGGTGGTAGAAGCCGGTACGGGTACGGGGAAGACCATTGCCTATTGTGTTGCAGCCCTACCCATTGCGCGTGCTCGAGAGAAAAAGCTGGTGATCGCTACCGCGACGGTGGCGCTTCAGGAGCAGCTGATTTATCGCGACCTACCCGATATAGCGAAACACAGTGGTCTGTCATTTAGCGTGCAGCTTGCGAAGGGTAGGGGGCGATATGTCTGTCTCCAAAAACTAGAGCACCATCTTGCCGGGGCGTCGGCGCCGGCGCTCATCCCCCTGTACCCCGATGAGGTGGCTGATCTGGCTATTGAGGAGGCCGGACCGATCATGGAATCCATGGTGGAATCGCTATCGGCGTCCCGTTGGGATGGCGATCTCGACAGTTGGCCCACGGTGCTTGATGAGAGTCTGCGCCGTATGGTCACCACAGATCATGCGCAGTGTGGGGGTCGACGCTGTGGCTTTATTAATCAGTGCGCGTTTTTTCGGGCGCGAGATGGATTGCAGGATGTTGATGTGGTGGTTGCCAATCATAATCTTGTCTTAGCGGACCTGAAATTTGGTGGTGGGGTTATCTTGCCGCCGCCCGAAGACAGTATTTATATTTTTGACGAAGGCCATCAGCTCGCCGACAAGTGCCTCAGTCAATTTACCCTGATGGTGAGGACATCCAGTACCCGTCAAGCGCTGCGCGATACATCGACCTGGCTTGGGTCACAGGGTGGTGATCTGGGTGAGATCACGCAACAACAGGCGGTGCTTGAACAGTTTGAGATAACCCTTGCGGATGTGAGTCAGCTCAATGACGAGATAGCGATTTGGGTCGAGGATTTTCTGACGCAACACAGTGAGCAAAGTGAGGAGTACCGTTTTGAATTGGGCATTGCGCCGGAGGCGCTTAGGGAGCTCGCGGGCCGGTTGGGAACGGCTTGGTCACATCAGTTGGAGCTCGCCCAGCGACTCGAAGCTGCGCTGGATAATCGGCGCGATGAAATAGAGATAGCGCAGCGGGATACTCTCGACGCGTACCTGGTCAATGTTCAGGGAATGGTTGTTCGTGCTCAGGGCCAGCTCGATCTATGGCGCAGCTATGCCGAGGCGGTGAGTCAGGATCTCGAGGATCCGTGGGTGCGGTGGCTGCGTCAGTCGCGGGGAGGCACGGGCGTTGATTTTTTTGCGAGCCCGATTTTAGCGAGAGATCTTCTCAGGGAGCATATTTGGCAGCGTGCCGCGGGGGTGGTTATGACCTCGGCCACCCTGTCTTCACTGGGTTCATTTGATCGACTGCAGGCCATGACAGGGCTGCCCGATGGCGCGCGCTATAAGCGTGTGGAAAGCCCGTTTAATACCCAGCAAGCGGTATTTTCCATCCCGCCCTTGCAACAAGAGCCGAGTGATGCCGATGCCCACACCGCCGAAATTATTGACCTTCTGCCAACGCTGATCGCCGAGGACCTAGGCGTGTTGGTGTTATTTAGCTCGCGTCGGCAAATGGACGCCGTGGTCATGGGCTTGGAGGGGGCGCTTCCTCATCGGCTGCTGGTTCAGGACAGTTTGAGCAAGAGTTTGTTGCTAGAGACCCACCGCGAGCTGATTGATGCGGGGAAGCCAAGCGTGATCATGGGTTTGGCGAGCTTTGCCGAGGGGGTTGACCTGCCGGGGCCTTATTGCACCCATGTTGTGATTGCCAAGCTCCCCTTTGCGGTGCCTGACAATCCACGAGATGCCGCCCACGCTGAGTTGCTTGAGCAGCAGGGACGCAACGCCTTTATGGAAATTAGCGTGCCCGATGCCGCATTGAGACTCGTGCAGGCGAGTGGCCGCTTGTTGCGAACCGAAGAGGACAGCGGACGAATCACGCTGCTTGATCGTCGCTTGCTGACGCGACGTTATGGGCGCGCCATCTTGGATTCTCTGCCCCGCTATCACTTTAATTTGCCGGCCGTGCCCGCCCGTTAACCAACCCGTTTTTGTCGGATAAACGCTGCGCTTACTCTGCGGGCGGTGTTCGATAGAGAAAAGACGGCGGCGCTAAAAAAAAGCCGCGAGGATGATCGCGGCTTTTTTGTTGGACCTTTGGCAAGGATTTGTTCAGTCCCAGCTGAGCGCTCCGCCGGTTTGATATTCGATAACCCGTGTCTCGAAGAAGTTCTTCTCTTTACGCAAATCCATGATTTCCGACATCCAGGGGAAGGGGTTTTGCGCGCCGGGGAACTGCTCGGGCAATCCAATCTGGATGAGTCGGCGGTTGCAAATAAATTGCAGGTACTCTTCCATCATCGACGCATTCATGCCCAGAACGCCACGGGGCATCGTGTCGCGGGCGTAGGCGATTTCAAGCTCCGTGCCCTCGAGAATCATCTGGATGGCTTCCTGCTTGAACTCTTCGGTCCACAAGCTGGGATTCTCCAGTTTAATCTGATTGATGACATCGATACCGAAGTTGAGATGCATCGATTCGTCTCGAAGAATGTATTGGAATTGCTCCGCTACACCGGTCATCTTGTTGCGGCGACCCATCGACAGGATTTGAGTAAATCCACAGTAGAAGAAAATACCTTCAGTGACGCAATAGAAGCCAATTAGATTGCGTAGCAACTCCTGATCGGTTTGGGGCGTGCCGGTACAGAAGTTTGGATCTGAAAGGCTGTGGGTGTGGCTGATGCTCCACGCAGCCTTCGCCGCCACGGATGGCACCTCACGATACATGTTGAAGACTTCGCCTTCATCCATACCCAGGGACTCAATGCAGTACTGATATGCATGGGTGTGAATCGCCTCTTCAAAGGCCTGCCGTAACAGATATTGGCGGCACTCCGGATTGGTGATGAGCCGATACAGCGCCAGCACCAGGTTGTTTGCCACAAGAGAGTCGGCTGTCGAGAAGTAGCCGAGGGAGCGCATCACGATTCGTCGCTCGTCCTCGGTCAGTCCCTCATTACTACGCCAGGTAGCAACGTCAGCAGTCATGTTGATTTCTTGCGGCATCCAATGATTGGCACAGCCATCGATATACTTCTGCCAGGCCCAGTCGTACTTGAAAGGCACCAGCTGATTTAGATCGGCGCGGCAGTTAATCATCGCTTTTTCATCGACGCTGACGCGAGCGGCGCCCATTTCTAGTTCTTCGAGGCCAGGCGCTACATCGAGCTCTTCGAGTGCGGCTTTTGCGCGGTCGACGTTGGCCATCGCTGCCGCCGCTTCGGCGTCTGCGGCGACCCCCTCACGGTTCGCTGCCGAGACTGCCTCCTGCGGTGCAGGTGCTGGAGCTGGTTCAGCCAATGTCTCTACGGCTTTATCGACTACCGGCGCCGGTGGCGTCGCATTCAGCGCTTCTTCGTTGTTGTAATCATCCCAAGTAAGCATTGTCATACTCCGTTAATTCATTCGGTTTGGTTATTGGCAAGCTTCACAGTCCGGATCGTCCAAGGAACACGCCTTGGGCACCGGTGCGGGTTGTGGCGCCGCCGTGGCGCCTGATGAAACAGCATTCAGTTTACCGGTCTCGACGGTCGACTTCTCTGTTCCTGTGGCTGCGAGTGAGCGCAGGTAGTAAGTCGTCTTGAGGCCACTGAACCACGCCATGCGATACGTCACGTCAAGCTTCTTGCCGCTGGCGTTGTTGATGTACAAGTTGAGGGATTGCGCCTGATCAATCCACTTCTGACGTCGGCTTGCGCTGTCGACCAGCCACCGTGGCTCAACTTCGAACGCAGTCGAGTACTTGGCTTTGAGGTCAGCGGGGATGCGGTCGATCGACTGCACTGAGCCATCGTAGTACTTGAGATCGTTAACCATCACTTTGTCCCACAACCCATGTGCCTTGAGATCTGCAACGAGGTAGGGGTTCACGACGGTGAATTCACCCGACAAATTCGATTTTACGTACAGATTTTGATAGGTCGGTTCGATCGACTGTGAAACCCCCGTGATATTGGCAATAGTCGCTGTCGGCGCGATAGCCATCACGTTGGAGTTGCGCATGCCATTGGCGGCAACCTTGGTTTTAAGGGCATCCCAATCGAGGGTTTTGTCCTTGTTAACGGCTATGTACTGCTCGCCACGCTGTTGCACCAGAATGTCTAGCGAGTCCAGCGGGAAAATCCCTTGGCTCCACAAGGAGCCCTCATAGCTTGAGTAGCGTCCGCGCTCTTGCGCCAACTCGCTGGAGGCCTCGATCGCAAAGTAGCTGATAGCTTCCATGGAGCGATCGGCAAACTCAACGGCGCCTTCAGAGGCATAGGAAACGTCGATTTTGTACAGAGCGTCCTGGAAACCCATCAAGCCAAGGCCGATAGGACGATGACGCATATTGGATTGCTCTGCTGCCGGCACCGAGTAGTAGTTAATGTCGATGACGTTATCGAGCATGCGAATCGCTGTACGCACGGTCTTTCGTAGCTTGTCGACATTGAGTGCGCCGTTCTCGATATGCTGCGGCAAATTCACAGAGCCCAAGTTGCACACCGCTATCTCATCGGCGCTGGTGTTGAGCGTAATTTCGGTGCACAGGTTAGAAGAGTGCACGACACCCGTATGCTGTTGTGGGGAGCGCAGGTTGCACGGATCCTTGAATGTCATCCAGGGGTGACCGGTTTCAAAAATCATGCCGAGCATTTTGCGCCACAGATTTTGTGCTTTAAGGGTTTTGTGCAGTTTGAGCTGGCCGTTGCGCGCCATCTCTTCGTATTCGGCATAGCGGGTTTCAAAGGCGGTGCCGTAGAGATCGTGCAAGTCGGGCGCGTCGTTTGGTGAGAATAGAGTCCAGTCGCCGTCTTCAAATACACGCTTCATGAACAGATCGGGAATCCAGTTCGCGGTGTTCATGTCGTGAGTGCGACGTCGGTCGTCGCCGGTGTTCTTGCGCAGATCCAGGAACTCTTCTATGTCCAGGTGCCAGGTCTCCAGATAGGCGCAAACTGCTCCTTTGCGCTTTCCGCCCTGGTTTACCGCTACAGCGGTGTCATTCACGACTTTCAGAAACGGCACCAGGCCCTGACTCTTGCCATTGGTTCCTTTGATATAGGATCCCATGGCGCGTACCGGCGTCCAGTCATTGCCTAACCCGCCGGCGAACTTAGACAGCATGGCGTTGTCCTGAATGGCGCCATATATGCCGAACAAGTCATCGGGCACGGTGGTTAGGTAGCAGCTCGAGAGCTGGGACCGCAGGGTGCCGGCGTTGAAAAGCGTGGGCGTTGAACTCATGTAGTCAAAAGACGACAGCAGCTGGTAGAACTCAATGGCTCGCGCGTTGCGATCATCTTCACGAATAGACAGCCCCATCGCAACGCGCATGAAAAATACCTGGGGTAACTCGATGCGAATATCGTTTGCGTGGATGAAGTAGCGATCGTAGAGGGTTTGCAAGCCGAGATAGCTGAACTGTAGATCTCGCTCTGGCAGCAGCGCTTGTCCCAATTGATCGAGGTCGAATTCGAGCAATTCAGGCGACAGTAGCTCCAAGGCAACGCCGCGCTCGATAAAGGCGGAGAGGGCTGCCGGGTAATGTTGGGTCATTTCCTGTTGGGTGGCTGTCTCGGCCACGCCAAGAAAGCTCAACGCTTCGGCGCGCAGATCGTCTAGCAACAGTCTCGCCGCCGCATAGCTGAAGTTGGGCTCCTGTTCGATCAGTGTGCGCGCCGTAATCACCAGCGCGGTACTGACCTCCGTCGGGGTTACGCCGTCGTAAAGATTGCGCAACGCTTCATCGATGATGGCATTTTCGCTGACGTCGGTAAGACCGGCGCAGGCTTCTCCAACAATGGTCTGGATCCGCGCGATGTCCAAAGGCGCGCGGGTGCCGTCGGGGTGCACCACATTAATCGTGCTGGCCGTTGCCTCTGTCTCTGGTGACAGAGCCGCTTTAGCGGCGCGTTCCCGGGCTCGCTCTTCTCGATAAATGACATAGTCCCGTGCGATTTTGTGTTCACCGGCACGCATCAGTGCCAGTTCCACCTGATCCTGAATGTCTTCAATATGGATGGTGCCGCCAGAGGGCATTCGCCGCTTAAAGGTTGTCATGACCTGTTCGGTTAGCTTCGCAACGGTTTCGTGGATACGACTGCTCGCCGCTGCGGTGCCACCCTCAACGGCCAAAAAGGCTTTTGTAATCGCTACGGAAATCTTGCTGTCTTCAAAAGTCACCACCGTGCCGTTGCGTTTGATGACGCGGAGCTGGCCGGGTGCTGTGGCCTGAAGTCTTGCTTGTTGTCCTACATCGGTGTTCGAGTCTGAGGTTGGGGCAGGAGAAGGCGTTGACGTCCCTACTTCTGTGCTTGTCTGCATCTTATTTGAGCCTCGTCAATGTCAAAAAAAGCCAGTAGCTGGCCTGCAATTTCCAGAATTGAGTTGTTGTTGTTTGAGTCTAGCGCTTTTTGGGGCCAAAACCCTATATGTTGGGGTTCATGGCCACCCAACCCCCAAGATAGGAGGGTATGGGCCGTAATGCAATACCGAAATCTGGGGGATTTCCTGTGGACAGGGTGTTAGCAGGGTCGCATGTAAGCGCTAACTATTGCTTAAATTGCTTTAAATGTTGAGAAGAAGGGCGGGGGATAGGGTGTGGATAGACAGCGGTTTTTTTTCATAAATTTGTCACCTGTGCCCGCGCTGAGTTCCAGCAGCCGGCGAGTTGAAGCAACAGTCGGGCTATTTTAGCAGCAGCTCCATGAGTGCCTTCTGCGCGTGCAGTCGGTTCTCGGCTTCTTCCCAAATCACTGAGCCGGCGGCATCCATGAGTTCAGCGCTGATTTCCTCACCCCGATGAGCGGGCAGACAGTGCATATACAAGGCATCGGACTCAGCGCGGGCGAGCAGCTCGGCGTTGAGCTGAAAAGGCGCCATCGCCTGCGCCCGGATGTTTTGCTCCTGTTCTTGCCCCATCGAGGCCCATACGTCGGTCACTAACAGATGACAGCCCTGCACAGCGTCCTTGGGGTCGTGCACGATGCGGACGCGATCGCCGTTTTGGGCCAGCAGATCGCCCGCAGGTTCGTACCCCTCGGGACAGGCTATGATCAGCTCGAAATCAAGTAATTTCGCGGCGTTCATGTAGGACTGGCACATGTTATTGCCATCCCCCAACCAGCACACGCGACGGCCCGCGATATCGCCGCGGTGCTCAAACCAGGTTTGCATGTCGGCTAGCAGCTGGCAGGGATGAAAATCATCGGTTAAACCATTGATGACCGGTACCTGGGAATGGGCTGCGAAGCGCTCCACGTCGCTGTGAGCAAAGGTGCGGATCATCACCAGATCGACCATCGAGGAGATGACGCGCGCCGAGTCTTCAATCGGTTCACCACGACCCAGCTGGGTGTCAGCTGAGGACAGAAATAGAGCGCTGCCGCCCAACTGGGTCATGCCTGCCTCAAAAGACACTCGGGTGCGGGTCGAGGCCTTCGCAAAGATCATCGCTAGCACTTTGCCCGAAAAGTTTGCGTGGGCAATCCCGCTGCGTTGCAGCGTCTTCAGTTCACTTGCCCGAGCCAGCAGATCACGGCACTCGTTCGGCGTGAGGTCGTTGAGGGTCAAAAAGTGACGTGTCATGGTGTGTCCCGGGTTGTTTGGTTCAGTACCTGTGCGACGCCGGTGCCCAGTTCTCCGGCTTCATCGAGTGACATGACCAGAGGCGGCAGCAATCGGATGGTGTTGCCTGCGGTAACGTTCATAATAATGCCTCTGTCGAGCGCTCGCTGAACAAGTCCGTCGCTGGGTAGCGCGGTTTCGATACCTATCATTAGGCCCAGTCCCCGAATGTCAGTGACGACGCGGGCATCCTCCAGTTCGGCTTCGAAGGCTGAGAGGATAGCCTGTCGAATGGGATCCGCTTGAGACCACAGCGTCTCACTGGATAGGGTGTTGATTACCGTGCTGGCAACGGCGCAGGCTAGCGGGCTTCCGCCAAACGTTGTGCCGTGGTGGCCCGCTCCCAGCACCTCGGCAGCATTGCCCTTGGCTAAACAGACACCGATGGGAAAACCGTTGCCCAAGCCCTTGGCGGTGGTGAGCACATCCGGGGCGACCCCGAGCCGCTGAAACGCGTACAGAGCCCCGCAGCGGCCGTTGCCACTTTGGACTTCATCGAACATGAGCAGCCATTGCTGCTGATCACACAGGTCTCGGAGTTCCCGCAGGTACTGCTCTGTGAGCGGTCGCACGCCGCCTTCTCCCTGCACCGGCTCCACCAAAATGGCACAAATGTCGGTGTTGTCGGTCAAGGCTTTCAGGGCCGCCAGGTCTTCCCGCGGCACGCGGATAAAACCCGGCAGCATGGGCTCGAAATCGGCCTGCATGACATGACCTGCTGTGGCCGCCAAGGCGCCCATCGTTCGCCCGTGGAAGGCGCTCTCCAACACAATTATGGTGGGGATTTTTGCGCCGCGCTGATGGCCGTAGCGACGCGCGAGCTTTATTGCGGCCTCATTCGCCTCGGCGCCTGAGTTACAGAAAAAACTCGAATCCATGCCGGTGGCGCTGGTGAGTTCGGCGGCGAGTCGTTCCTGGGCCGGGATACGAAACAGATTGGAGGTATGCACCAAGGTGCTTGATTGCGTCGCAATGGTTTCGGTGATGGCCGGGTGGCAATGCCCCAGATTGGTCACGGCAATACCCGACAACCCGTCCAGATAACGCTGCCCGCGCTGATCCCACAGGATGGCGCCCGCGCCGCGACTAAAAGCCAGCGGCAACCGTTTGTAAGTGGGCATCAGGGCCGACATGATTTTCCTCGATGGTTTGGCGGAGACGACGGCGTAAAAAAGCCGGCTAGCATACTCGTTGTGTTCAGAAGGTCAAACTGCTCTCGGGGGCTTGTAATCTGCAAAAAACCCCACATTATAGGGGCGGGGTAGGGGAATGAGCCCGCGACCCGACTCAAGCGACGGCCCGCAGGAGAGCGCAATGGACATTATGGACACCATCAAGGATCAAATCACGGCAAATCGTGTGATCCTCTACATGAAGGGGTCTCCCAACCAGCCTCAGTGCGGCTTTTCCGCGCGAGCGGTGCAGGCGCTAGCGGCTGTTGGCGAGCGTTTTGCCTATGTGGACGTGCTGTCCAATCCAGAGATCCGTGCCAACCTTCCCAAATACGCGAACTGGCCAACCTTTCCCCAGCTTTGGGTCGATGGAGAGCTGATCGGCGGCTGTGACATCATCGCGGAGATGGATGAGTCAGGCGAACTGGCTGAGGTGATCAAGGGTAACGGTTGATCACGCGGGCGGTTTGACCGTTTTCATGGCGGTCTGGAGATAATTTTGCTCCCCGATCCGATCCATCAGTGATAGCTGGGTTTCCAGCCAGTCGATGTGTTCTTCCTCGGCATCCAGAATCCGCTGCACCAAGTCCCGTGAAATGAAATCTTTTACCGCCTCGCAGTGGGCGACCGCGGCTTTTAGATCCTCGTGGGCAATGTGCTCGAGCTTCAGATCGCACTCGAGCATTTCCCGGGGGTTTTCACCGATCATGAGCTTGCCGAGGTCCTGCAGGTTGGGTAGCCCTTCCAAAAACAAAATCCGCTCTACGAGCTCATCGGCGTGCTTCATTTCGTCTATGGATTCGTGGTACTCGTGGTCGGCCAGTTCGACCAGCCCCCAGTCTTTGTACATCTTGCTGTGCAAGAAATACTGGTTGATTGCCACCAGCTCGTTGTAGAGGATTTTGTTTAGGTGCTCGATGACTTTGGCATCGCCTTTCATGCTGGATATCCCTGTGTGGTTTTGGTGCCAAAAGTATAGCGTGAGGGATCGGCTTGGCCAAGCAAAAACCGCAATAAATATATGATTTTAAAAGAAATTTTTAATGAGAATCACTGTGATTCTCAGCCGCGTTTTCAGGCGTAGGCAAGGGCGGCTGGTGGTGTGGCCAGCTCATAAAACTGGCTGCTGGGCAGGGGAGCGAGTTCGGCGACGATGGCTCTCGCCAGTGCCTCGCAGGAGCCACATTGTGTGGAGACGCCCAGAGCCTCCTGCACGGCGTTAAAGCTACAGGCGCCCGCGGCTACCGCCGAAGCGATGGCTTTATCCGTCACACCTTTGCAGAGACATACATACATGGCGCCATCATATGCAATTGCGAATCATTGTCAACTGCATTTGCAACATACCGTCAATGAGTGATTGGCGCGGGTCCCCACGGCGCTGTGCACTGGCAGCAAGGCACTGACTTTTATACCTGGCCCGTGTCGGCTCCGTCCCAAAGCGGCGTATAATCCGCCGCTTGTGAACAGGGTATCGCCGCTGACGGCTGCGTATCTGACAACCCGAGACCAGAAAACCAAAGACCAGAAAACCCAAAAACAGGTAACCAAAGATCAGGTCATGACACAGCAGGCAACCAAAGAGCAGGCAATGACAGCAAACGATGTCGAGCAGCAGGTCCGCGAGCTGGCCCAGCAGGCCAAGCTGGCGGCCAGGGTGCTTGCCGGTGCCAGTGCGGCCAGTCGCAATGCCGCGCTGCTGGCGACCTGTGAGGCGCTTCACGAGCGCAGAGATAGCCTTCTCGAGGCCAATGCACTGGATATGGCGAGAGGCCGAGAAACCGGGCTTGATGCCGCCTTGCTAGACCGCCTTGAACTGACCCCGGTTCGTCTAGAAGGCCTGCTCAGTAGTCTGCAGCAGGTCGCTGCGTTGCCAGATCCCGTCGGCGCAATTGATCATGTGCGCACCATGCCATCGGGCATTCGGGTGGGGAAAATGCGCGTGCCCCTCGGGGTTATTGCGATCATTTATGAGTCACGCCCCAACGTGACGGTCGAGGCAGCGAGTCTCTGTCTCAAGGCCGGCAATGCCGCCATTCTTCGGGGGGGATCTGAAGCGATCGAGTCCAATCTTGCTCTGGGCGCCTGTCTGACCAAAGGCATGAACGCGGCAGGCTTACCCGCGGCTGCGGTACAGGTAGTGCCCACCACGGATCGTGCTGCGGTCAGTGCGTTGATTACCGCGTCAGAGAGTGTTGATTTGGTGATACCCCGTGGCGGAAAAGGGCTTATCGAACGCATCTCCGGTTCGGCTACGGTGCCGGTGCTAAAGCATCTAGACGGTATTTGTCACGTGTATATTGACGGCGAGGCCGATGCAGACAAGGCGCTTGCAATTACGCTAAACGCCAAGACCCAGCGCTACGGAACCTGCAACACCCTCGAAACCCTGTTGGTGGCGGAAGCGGCGGCAGGTCAACTGCCCGCGATAGCCCAAGCTCTGGCGGCGGCGGGCGTTGAGCTTCGAGGGTGTGAGAGAGCTTTGGCATTGAGCCCGGATATCACGGTGGCGGCCACCGAGGAGGATTGGCAGACCGAATACCTCGCGCCGATACTGTCGGTGAAAGTCGTCGCTGATCTCGAGGCAGCGATGGCACATATCGCGCGTTATAGCTCGGGGCACACCGAAAGCATTGTGACCGAGAACCATTCGGTGGCAATGCGGTTTTTGAGAGAAGTGGACTCCAGCTCGGTCATGATTAACGCGTCAACCCGATTCGCGGATGGGTTTGAATATGGTCTCGGGGCGGAGATCGGTATTTCGACGGATAAGTTGCACGCTCGTGGTCCCGTCGGTCTAGAAGGCTTGACCTCCAGCAAGTATGTTGTTTTCGGCGATGGCCACATTCGTCAGTAAGCGATGACCGCAATAGGCATTTTGGGCGGTACCTTCAACCCGGTACACATCGGTCATTTGCGGGGGGGGATCGCCGCCCGTGAGGCCCTGGGCTTAGAAGCCTTGCGTTTTATGCCGGCGTCTTTGCCGCCGCTCAAAGACGCGCCCGCGGTGAGCGCAAGCCACCGTATGGCGATGCTTGCGCTCGCACTTGAGGGATTGCCGGGGCTCAGCGTTGACGGACGCGAGCTTGAGCGCGCGGGCCCGTCCTACACTGTCGACAGTCTTCGTGAAATTCGGGACACGATGGGCCACACCGCATCTATCACTTTTATCCTCGGCGGCGATAGCGTGGCGCAGCTGCATCGTTGGCATCGTTGGCGAGAGATCACTTCTTTGGTTAACCTGGCGATCCTTTCGCGACCGGGCTCCCCAGAAGTTGAAGACGCGGAGGTGCTCGCCTGGCTAAAGGAACATGAGCTCGCGCTCGATCAGTGGCAGCACCCCGAAAAAGGCGCTGTTTGTTGGCTCGAGCAACCCCTGCTAGACGTTTCCTCTTCGGCACTTCGCGATATGATCGCACGGAGAAAAAACGTGTCATTTCTCCTGCCGCCAGCCGTAATAGAGTATATTGAGGTTCATGGTCTATACCGTTTCTAAACATGCTCCCCCGCCCATTAGGATGATGGCGTGACGCAAGCGCTGCACGCCGCCGGCGACCCCCTGACAGACCTGGTGCTCGATGCCCTCGATGATATGAAGGCATTAGATCCGGTAGTTATCGATGTCAAAGCACTTAGCTCCGTCATGGATTTTATGGTGGTTGCCAGTGGCACCTCGACTCGGCATGTAAAATCCCTCGCCGACAATGTCATCACCAAAGCAAAAGCGACAGGCACTCGCCCCATTGGGGTTGAAGGCGAGAATGCGGGTGAGTGGGTACTGGTAGACTTTGGCGATGTTGTGGTGCACGTCATGCAGCCTGCGACACGAAGCTTTTATGACCTCGAGCGGCTTTGGACCGCAGCTCCCGACGCTGACTGATGCGTATCCGGGTCCTGGCCGTCGGCACGCGTATGCCAGCCTGGGTCAATGAGGGCGTCGCGGAGTATGAAAAACGGCTTCCACGAGAGTTTCAACTTGAGTGGGTGGAAGTGCCCCCGGCTAAGCGGCAAGGTGAGCGTACCGAGCTCTTGTTGGCTAAAGAAGCGGAGAGCCTGCAGCGTCACCTTAAGCCGGCAGAACACTTAGTGATTCTTGACGTTGCAGGGCAGGTGATCAGCACCGAGCAGATGGCAGCTACCTTTGCTGAATTTCAAATGACAGGGACAGGCATCGCGATTGTGATTGGTGGCCCTGACGGCGTCGCGCCAGAGCTGCTGGCGCAAGCGTCTCAGCGTTGGTCGTTGGGTAGAATCACGCTCCCCCATCCCCTCGTAAGAGTGGTGCTTGCGGAGCAACTGTACCGCGCATGGTCGATCAATGCGCGCCACCCCTACCATCGAGGCTAGGCCGTGTTTGTCGCCAGAGATGTGCTGAGGGATATCTATCGTGAGGCCGCCATCAATCGACAGCGCATTGTTGTGGCCGCCGTCATTGTTGTCGTGGCTTTGGTGCTCTTGGGTTACCGTTATTACGACTTACAAATAGTCGACTACCAGCAATTTCTTACCCAGTCTGAGCGAAATCGGGTGCGCTTGGAGGCGATCCCGCCGACTAGAGGCCTCATCGTTGATCGAGCCGGCCGCCTACTTGCCAACAACAAACCCACCCATGCCCTGGCGGTGGTGATTGAGCGCGTTGATGACGAGGCGGCGTTGTTTCAGCAGCTAAAGTCCCTGATTGCCATTTCAGAGGATGATCTTGAACGCTTTTCAGATCGCCGGCGCCGGCGTCGTCCTTATGATCCCGTGCCGCTAAAACTGCAGCTGACTGATGAGGAGATAGCTATTATCGGCGTGCACCGTCACCGTCTCCCCGGTGTGACTCTCGAGGCTCAGCTGACCCGATCTTATCCTTACGGAGGTTTGTTAAGTCATGTCCTCGGCTACGTGGGACGTATTAACGAGCGCGAGGCATCGACCATTGACCCCGAAAATTACCGCGGCACCCTACACCTCGGCAAGGTCGGTCTTGAGCGGCGCTACGAGGACGAATTGCACGGCCTGGTGGGTAGTCAAAACATCGAAGCCAATGCGCACGGGCGTGTGTTGCGGGTTCTCGAGAGGCAGGCACCCAGAGACGGTGACCAGCTTACGCTGTATCTCGATCTGGAGTTGCAGCGGGTGGCGGCTGAAGCGCTGGGTGACCAGCGGGGCGCTGTGGTAGCGCTGGATCCCCGTGACGGGGGTATTCTGGCGCTGTATTCCAATCCGGGTTTTGATCCTAATTTGTTCGTCAATGGCATTAGCCAAAGTGATTACGCAGGCCTTCGTGACTCCCCCGATACGCCGCTGCTCAACCGGACGGTACAGGGCCAGTATCCGCCGGGGTCTACCATCAAGCCGATGTTGGGGTTAGCGGGCCTTGAGCTCAATTTGGTGGAGCCCGATACCGCGATTCCGGATCCCGGATGGTACACACTGCCGGGGGATAGCAGGCGATATCGTGACTGGATTCTGCGCATCAGAGGGCGAGGCCACGCTGACGAAGTCGATCTGAAGATGGCCATTGCGCAATCTTGTGACGTCTACTATTACGACCTCGCTCGACGGATGGGTATCGATGCCATCGCCGAGGCGCTGGCGCCCTTTGGTCTGGGGGAAAAAACCCAGATAGACATCACCAGCGAGCAACAGGGGATCTTGCCGAGCACATCCTGGAAGCGAACCCGTATGGGCCAGCCCTGGTATCCCGGCGAAACACTGAGCGTGGGCATTGGTCAGGGTTATATGCTGGCGACACCCGTGCAGCTGGCCCAGGCAGTGATGGTGATCGCGAACCGGGGCACGTCCTTCCGGCCCGCTCTTGTGCGTCAGATCGGCGAGACCACGGTGGCTCCCGTCCCACGGCCTGCGGTAGCTGCTGATGAGTCCCACTGGGCAGCGGTTATCGCTGGCATGATGGACGTGGTACACCACGAGAGGGGCACTGCAGCGTCCATCGCGAAGGGACTCTCCTACACCATCGCAGGGAAAACGGGCACCTCTCAGGTCATAGGAATTGCCCAGGATGACGTCTATGACGAGAAGGAAATCGCTGAACGTCATCGTAATCATGGGTGGTTTGTTGCCTTTGCTCCCGTGGACGAGCCGCGTATCGTTGTCGTGGTTTTGGCGGAGAATGGCGGCGGCAGTAGTGCCGCTTATCCCGTCGCGCGCCGAG
The DNA here is from genome assembly GCA_965658055.1 of Luminiphilus sp. Classification (GTDB taxonomy): domain Bacteria; phylum Pseudomonadota; class Gammaproteobacteria; order Pseudomonadales; family Halieaceae; genus Luminiphilus. Next base: position 79,286 of record CBFHQV010000003.1, read on the forward strand.
TAATGGACGCGTGGATGGAGGGCCTCAGCGATGTCTGATTACGATCGAAACCTGCCCGGTCACGATCGTGATTTCGCGCGCGCCACACCGATCGCGCAGCTACTTCATCTGGATGTATGGTTATTGCTTCCGGTCCTGCTTGTTATCTGTGGCGGGCTATTCGTTTTGTACAGCGCGTCTGACGGCAGTACTGCGACGCTGATGCGCCAGCTTAGAAATTTTGCGATCGCATCGGTCGCCATGGCGGTCGCCGCACAAATTTCCGTGGATCAATATCGCCGATGGGCGCCCGCGCTTTACTTGGTGGGACTCGCCCTGCTTGTTGCGGTCGTTTTTTTTGGGGTGGGGGCTAAAGGCGCTCAGCGTTGGTTGAGCTTGGGTTTCATTCGGTTTCAGCCCTCGGAGCTCATGAAGCTGGCGATGCCATTGATGGTCGCTTGGTGGTACACCAAATACGGCGTGCCCCCGAGACCGATACCCCTGCTGGGGTCTTTATGTCTGGTGCTGCTACCGGCGGCATGTATCGTTATTCAACCTGATCTGGGCACGTCGCTATTGGTTGCGGCGAGCGGCCTGTTTGTTGTGTTTATTGCCGGCATCAGCGTGTGGTACCTGCTTGCGGCCGTCGGGTTGGTCTCGATCAGCGCTTGGCCCGCTTGGACGTATCTTCTCAAAGACTACCAAAGGCAGCGAATTTTGACCTTGTTCGACCCTGAGTCTGATCGCTTGGGTGCGGGCTGGAATATCATTCAATCCAAGACCGCCATCGGCTCCGGGGGTTGGTCGGGCAAGGGCTGGCTTCAGGGCACGCAATCTCATCTCGACTTTCTACCTGAGAGCCAAACAGATTTTATTATTGCCGTGCTTGCAGAAGAGTTTGGTTTGCGTGGTGTTCTCATTTTGCTCCTGGGATACGCACTGATCGTGGCGCGGGGATTTTGGATTGGATTTACCGCTCAAACCACCTTCGCGCGGTTGGTTGCCTCATCGATCACGATGACGTTTTTCGTCTATATTTTTGTGAACATTGGTATGGTCGCCGGTGTCTTACCCGTTGTAGGCGTACCGCTGCCCCTGGTCAGTTTTGGCGGGACGTCGATTGTCACCTTGATGTTGGGTTTCGGTGTGCTGATGGCTATCAGTACCGATAAAAAAATGATCACTCAGTGATAAAGATTTCGGCAGGTTTTTTAGGAGAACCTATGAAGCACTTCACAGCAAGTCGGTTTTGGATCGTTCTGGTGGCCCCTTTGCTGATTGCCTTTATGCATCCCGCGCAGGCTAACTATCTGGATAGACCCGAGCTGCAGGCCGTTGTAGAAAAGGTGGCTGCTGAAGGAGTCGATCCGGCGTGGGCGACACAGATCCTGGCCGACGCCGAGCGAAAACAGAGCATTCTCGATGCCATCGCGCGGCCGGCAGAAAAAACCAAGCCATGGCATGAGTACCGTGAAATTTTTATCACTGATAAGCGTATTCAAGGGGGCGTTGATTTTGCCCATGAACACGAAGAGGCTCTGTCTGTGGTGTCGGAAAATACAGGCGTCCCTGCTGAAGTTATTGTTGCCATTATCGGGGTAGAGACCTTTTATGGTCGCATCACCGGCAGTTATCGCGTTATCGATGCCCTCGCCACCTTGGCATTTGATTACCCCAAGCGATCGCCCTTTTTTACGGGCGAACTGGAGCATTTTTTGGTGCTTGCCTATCACAGCGGTAAGGATCCCCTGTCCTTGAAGGGATCGTACGCAGGAGCGATGGGGTACGGTCAGTTCATGCCCTCGAGTTACAGAGCCTACGCCAAGGCATACCAGGGAGACGGTGCAGCGGATATTTGGAGCTCGCCCAGTGACGCGATTGCGAGCGTTGCCAATTATTTTATTGCCCATGGCTGGCAAGCCGGTCAGCCGGTTGCGGTGAAGGCGCATGGTGAGGGTGCTGCCGAGGAAGTCTTCAACCAAGGTTTGAAACCGAAGTACACCGTAGGGGAGCTCGCCGAGCTGGGTTTTGCGCCGCTCTCGCCAACTGACATCAGCGTTTTCGCGACACCGATTCAGTTTGAATTGGAGGATGGACACGAATACTGGTTGGGTTTTAAAAATTTCTATGCCATCACTCGCTACAACCACAGCGCGATGTACGCCATGAGCGTCTGGCAGTTGGCTCAAGCCATTGCAGCCAACCTCTGATTCAAATGGGGGTTTTGGGCTTTGCGTCCAGTTGCGGGATGGATAGAGGGTCGACCCTCGCTCGAGGGTTGTTGATCGTTATTACCCTGCTGGCAGCGTGCAGTGTGCCCGAGGAGCGGCCCGACCGACTCCCCCCGCCCATTGACCCGGCAGCGGTTCCCGACGCCGTACCCACAGCCGATCCTATCCGTGCCGCGGGAAACACGAGTCCTTATGAGATTAACGGCAGGACCTACCGGGTGCTGGCGAGTGCGGCGGGGTATGAGGAAGATGGCATAGCCTCGTGGTACGGGTTGAAGTTTCACGGACGCCCGACAGCAAACGGTGAACGGTTCAGTGTCTATGGACCTACGGCCGCGCACCGGTCATTGCCTATCCCCACTTATGTCCGTGTCACCAATCTTCAAAATGGGCGGCAGATGGTCCTGCGTGTCAATGATCGGGGGCCATTTCATGACGAGCGCTTGATTGACTTGTCCTATGGGGCCGCGCTCAAGTTGGGTTTTGCGGACCAAGGTACAGCAAAGGTACGCATTACTGCGCTGTCGGTGGCGGGGGTGGATGACCTCCGAGGCGGGTTCGATGCCGGCGCGTCTCGGTACCTCCAGCTCGGTGCCTATGCAAGTATCGAGGCTGCTGAAGCTCTCGCTGAAAGGGCTCGGCGGGCTATCGGTGTATCGGCGACTGTCGTGCCGGTGGAGACCGGATCGGGGCTGCTGTACCGGGTTCGACTGGGTCCTTACCCCGATGACGCCCAGCTCGCGTCAGACCAGCAGGCGCTCGAGGCTTCGGACCTCCCCAGAGGCAGCATCGTCGTAGATTCGGCGACCTGATGCATCGGGTTTTGATACAGCCAGCACCACTGCTACCATGCGCCCCTCATCATTGGTAAACGAACCCCAACCAGACAAGAGGTAGTTGATGCTGCGCTTCGTTTTGCTGTTACTCATGAGCACTGCTGCAGGTGCCGCGTCATTGGTGCCTGCGCCACCCACTATCAATGCTGACGCCTATTTGCTCATTGACTACACTACCGGAGAGACCCTTGTCGCTCACAATGTCGACGAGCGGTTGCCTCCAGCGAGCCTGACCAAACTGATGACGGCTTATATATTGGCTGAGGAAGTGGACGCTGGGCGACTTTCGCTCGATGACAATGTAACGGTGAGTCGAAATGCCTGGTCACAAAACCCGACCTTCAGGGGATCGTCACTCATGTGGATTGAACCGGGCAAGCCGGTGACCGTGGGAGAGCTGGAGAAAGGCATCGTTATCTCATCCGGCAACGATGCGACCGTGGCCATTGCAGAACATATCGCCGGTAGTGAGGAAGCATTTGTCAGCCTCATGAATAACTATGCCGAGGCGTTGGCACTGACCGCCACCCATTTTGAAAACACCCACGGGCTACCCAACCCGGATCATCTGACGTCGGCTCGAGATCTTGCTGTTCTCGCGGCGGCTACCATTCGCGATCACCCCGAGCGCTATAAGGTTTACAAGCAGCAGTCCTACACCTACAACGACATTACGCAGTACAACCGAAATCACCTCCTGCGTGAGGATCCCAGCGTAGACGGCTTGAAGACAGGGTATACCAGTGTCGCCGGTTACGGACTGGTTGCCTCGGCTGAGCGTGAGGGTATGCGCCTGATCTCGGTCGTACTGGGCAGTAACAGCACGCGGAGTCGGAAAGCGGAGACCCGCGCCTTGCTGAACTACGGTTTTCGCTTCTACCAGAATGTCACGCCCCTCACTGCCGAGCTGTCGCTGGGAGAGACTCGACTTTGGAAGGGGCTAAAAGATACTGTTTCGGGGGGTGTTCTCACCGCGCCGACGCTCACGATGCCGCGCTCAAACGCGGCGACCGAGGTGGTGGCCACCTTCGCGGATCCTGTTTTGGCGCCATTAAAACGCGGTGATGAGATCGGGCTAGTGCAGGTTTTTCTGGATGGGGAATTGCTCTTTGAGCAACCGCTGCAAGCCTTAGAAGACAGCGAGGCTGCAGGGTTCTTCAAGCGCCTCTGGGACAGTTTTAAGCTATGGTTTTCGCAGTTGTTTGTGTAGCCACGGCTTAGGCAATGAGATGACACAAGAATCAGTCACAATTGAATTTCCCTGCGACTACCCTATCAAGGTTCTGGGTCGGGCGCGGGAGGATTTTCAAGCGGTCATTCTGGAGGTGTTTGAGCTCCATGCCCCGGGGTTTGACGCCGAGGGTATTCAGGTACGTGCTTCAAGTGGAGGGCGCTTTACCTCGATCACGGTGACGATATTCGCTACCGGTCCACAACAACTGACGTCCTTACATGAGGCCCTCATGGCAACCGGTTTGGTGTCCATGGTGCTGTGACGGCGGGTATGGAGCGACATTTTCTCGGCAGAGTGAATTACCAGAGCACGTTTGAGGCGATGAAGCGCGTCACCCGAGAGCGCGATGAAAATACGCCCGACCAGTTGTGGTTGTTGCAGCATGACCCCGTTTTTACCCAAGGTATTTCAGGTAAGGCAGAGCACCTCCTCGATCCTGGTGACATTCCGGTCGTGCAAATTGACCGTGGCGGCCAGGTGACTTATCACGGACCTGGCCAGTGGGTGGTCTACGTGCTGTTTGATTTGCGGCGAGCCAATATGAACGTGCGGCAGCTCGTGACGAATCTTGAGCAGGCCGTTATTTCCCTACTTAAAAGTTATGAGCTCTCCGCCGCTGCCGATCCGGCGGCGCCCGGTGTGTATGTGGACGGTAGCAAAATAGCATCATTAGGTCTCAAGGTGAGTCGAGGGTGCAGCTATCACGGTCTGGCCCTCAATGTGGCGATGGATCTGTCGCCCTTTTCGCGGATTAATCCCTGTGGATACCCGGGGCTAGAAGTGGTTTCAATGACTTCGCTATTGCCGACGCAACCTTTATCGATGGATCAAGTGGGTAACGATCTCCTCGATCATGTCGAGCGGCACCT